>NZ_RCVZ01000007.1 GCF_003668575.1 Falsibacillus albus
TGAGGAGAAATGGAAATAAAGGGAATCAGAACAAGAATCTGATGCCCCTCGTGAGGAGAAATGTAATCAATAGAAACCAGAAAGAAATCAAAACTACGGAGTTTTTTTAGGACCGTGTTTATGCTTGATTTCAGCTTGCTTCAAATTGTTTAGAGGAGTTCAGATCTTAGAGGCAAGCTAGAAAAAGCGACGTCAAAGAGACCCGGAGAGTGATCGCTGGGGAGGCTCCCCATCTGCCCACAGGAAGCGGAAGCCTTTCACAGAAACCAACAGCGGTGTTTGTTAGCCCATTAAAAATCGACTGATACTCACGGAAAAACTTGTATAAAAATGATTCGATTGGAAAAAATGGGGTTATGAAGGAAAAATACCTAATAGTCTGTTCAAATTAGATGGAGGGGTCCACATGAAACGAATAACTCTGATGTGTGTAGCGGCAATTCTTTTTTCACTCATGAATGCTTCTACATTGTTTGCGAAAGAACAAGGAGTAACATTGGCACCAAAAACAAAATCTGCAATTTTGATTGAACGGGACACGGGAAGTGTGCTTTATGATAAGAACAGCCATGAAAAATTACCTCCTGCTTCCATGACGAAAATCATGACGATGCTGCTAATCATGGATGCGATCGATCAAGGCCGATTGAAGTGGGATGAAAAAGTTCGTACCAGCGAATATGCAGCTTCAATGGGTGGATCGCAAATTTTCTTGGAACCAGGCGAAGAAATGACGGTCAAGCAAATGCTCCAAGGCATTTCCATCGGTTCTGCCAATGATGCATCCGTGGCCATGGCAGAAAAGATAGCCGGCAGCGAGGAAGCATTCGTCGAGATGATGAATAAAAAAGCAAAAGAATTAGGTCTGAAAGATACGAAATTTCAAAATGCAACCGGCTTGCCTGCCAAGGATCATTACAGCTCCGCCTATGATATGGCGATGATGGCAAAAGAATTATTAAAACATACAGAAATCACTAAATTCACCGGAACGTATGAATCCTATTTAAGGGAAAATACAGATAATAAATTTTGGCTGGTGAATACGAATAAATTGGTTCGTTTTTACCCGGGAGTCGACGGGTTGAAAACAGGATTTACGAATGAGGCAAAATATTGTTTAACGGCAACGGCGAAAAAAGATAATATGCGTGTGATTGCGGTCGTATTCGGTGCGCCGACGCCAAAGGAGAGGAATGCACAAGTTACGCAAATGCTTGATTATGCATTCTCCCAATATATGACCCAGCCAATTTATAAAAAAGGGCAGCAATTAGGAGAAGCCAAAGTAAGCAAGGGCAGTGAAAAAAAGGTGCAAGCCTATACGGATGAACCGATTTCGGTCCTCTCGAAAAAAGGGGAAAGCACGAAGAATATCAAGAAGATTGTTAAATTAAATGAAAACTTAAAAGCTCCTGTAAAAAAAGGGGAAACGGTCGGCGTCCTCATTGTGAAAAAGGATGGAAAGGAAGTTATCCACTCCAATCTGGTGGCTAATAAGAACATTGATGCGGCCAGCTGGTGGCAGCTATACAAAAAAGCTTTCGGCATGTTCGCCAAAGTTGATTAGCTGATTGTTGAATGCCCACTAATCCTGGCGAATCGTTACTAGTTTTGTCAACGAGAAGGAATCATGAACTTTAAAGGCGAATTGACTCACTATACGACATATAAGGAGGCATGTAATAGTGAGTCTTGCGATTGATTTGGAAGTAAAGAACGAGGTTTTATGCATTCGTCTCCAAGGTGAGTTGGATCACCATACAGCAGAATCATTGCGGCAGAGTGCTTCAAAAGCCATTGAAGAACATGATATCCGTCATATTATCTTGAATTTAGAACAGCTTTCTTTCATGGACAGTTCTGGTTTGGGTGTCATTTTGGGAAGATATAAGCAAATAAAGCAAAAACATGGTGAAATGGTCGTTTGCGCAATATCCCCTTCTGTGAAAAGATTATTTGAGATGTCGGGCTTATTTAAAATCATTCGGTTAGAATCGTCTGAAGAGTTCGCATTACAAAGATTGGGGGTTGCGTAGGATGAAAAATGAAATGAGCTTGGAATTCAGTGCATTGAGTCAGAACGAATCTTTCGCCCGCGTTACGGTGGCGGCATTCGTGGCGCAATTGGATCCGACAATGGACGAATTGACAGAGTTGAAAACAGTGGTATCGGAAGCCGTTACAAATGCCATCATCCATGGCTATGACAACGATCCTTCCGGAAAAGTCTATATATATGTTTCGATTGAAAACGGAGTTGTCGATTTGACCATTCGGGACAATGGGTCAGGGATACAGGACATTGAAGAAGCACGTCAACCGCTTTATACGACTAAACCAGAACTTGAGCGCTCAGGAATGGGCTTTACAATCATGGAAAATTTCATGGACGAAGTGGACATAGAATCACGACCAGGAGCAGGCACCTCAATTCGTTTAATAAAGCATTTAACTAAAAGTAAAGCGCTTTGCAATTAAGGGGTAGTGCCTATGGATGTCGAATTGAAAAACGAAACGGATAAAGGTTTCCTAAAGGATCATGAGGTCAAGGAATTAATAAAACTTAGTCAAGAGGGCAATCAAGAAGCAAGGGATACGATTATCCAGAAAAACATGCGGCTAGTTTGGTCCGTTGTCCAACGTTTCCTCAACCGCGGCTATGAACCCGATGACCTTTTTCAAATTGGAAGCATCGGTTTGCTGAAATCAGTCGATAAGTTTGATCTTTCCTATGATGTGAAGTTTTCAACGTATGCAGTCCCTATGATTATTGGTGAAATTCAAAGGTTCATCCGGGATGATGGGACTGTTAAAGTGAGCCGCTCGCTGAAAGAAATGGGAAATCGGATCAGGAAGGCAAAAGACGAGCTTTCAAAGAAACTTGGAAGGGTTCCGACCGTGAATGAGATCGCTGATTTTCTCGAATTGACTCCAGAGGAAATTGTGATGGCTCAGGAGGCGAGCAGGTCCCCCTCATCCATTCATGAAACCGTTTATGAGAATGACGGGGATCCAATTACACTCCTTGATCAAATCGCAGACCAAAACGAGCATAAATGGTTTGATAAAATCGCCTTAAAAGAAGCGATCAGGGAATTGGATGACCGCGAGAGACTGATTGTGTATTTGCGCTATTATAAGGACCAGACCCAATCAGAGGTGGCAGAACGGCTTGGAATCTCACAAGTACAGGTCTCCAGGCTGGAAAAGAAAATATTGCAGCAAATGAAAGACCGAATGGAAACATAGCTAAAAAGAATGCCTGTCAAAGCGCAGGCATTCTTTTTTTTTTTGCCTTTTTCTCAAAGATTATTGTTTTAGAAGGATGTCTTGTAAGTCATTCGTTGATTGGAGCGGAAGGTGCGAGACTCCGGAGGGATTAGCGAGCAAGGTGAGGGCCCCGCAGTGCAGTGAGGAAATGTAGCGAGGAAATGTAAGGCGGATGTTCGATTAAGTTCGGCACGTCCTCAAAAAATGCAAGGCATTTTTCTTCTGCGATGTGTCGCTGCCGAAGTGTTCCTTGTCCTGTCCCAACACCGAACGACCTCACATCTTGTGTGGCCCCTCGGAAAGCGGGCATCCTTCCACGGAAATCAACCGTATTCAATCTTTTGCAACAAACTGTACGTAAAAATCTTATCTTTATAAATCAATTTTCCTGTGTTTTAGTTTTTAAAGCCTTTTAAAAAGTGTTCCGATTCCTTTTTTGACTAGCAATTATTGGTGTTCATGAATTGTTCTTACTTACTCATACTACATATACAAGGAAATTCATGTGCAGGAAGTGAAGAAAATGGAATCCTCCATTTACTTGAAGTTAAGGCATCGCATTCAGGTTCATCCAGACAGTTCAATATCCTTGGGCCGCATCGCGCAGATCATTGCACCCGATGCATATGCAGAAAGAGTAAAAAGTTTGCAGATTTATCAAGTATCAGAATGTGATCAAAACATTATCATCATCGATGTTATGCAAGTGATCGGCCTTATTCAGGACCACTTTCAGGGCATGGACGTTCAAACGATAGGACCCGCTCAAACAATCGTGGAAGTAGTGTTTAAAAGAAAAAGGATGTCTGTTCCTTTGTTTATCCTTGTTTGGCTTTTGTTGTTCATCGGAGCAGGTCTTGCCATTATGAACTTTCATGAAGATGTCAGCATGAGAAGCGTACACCAGCATTTATACGAAATCATTACGGGAGAGGCCAACAGCAAGCCACTGATCTTTCAGGTTCCTTATTCGATAGGTCTTGGCCTTGGCATGATATTGTTCTTTAACCATGTGTTTAGAAAAAGAATCAATGAAGAGCCGAGTCCGCTTGAAGTAGAGATGTTCAATTATCAGCTTGATCTGGACCAATATGTCATTATGAACGAAAACAAAGAAAGTATGAAGCACATAGATGACGATTAAAATTGTTTTTATGGCATTCGTCGGCTTGGCAGGCGGTCTCGCTGTAGGTTCTGGATTTGTAGCTTTCCTGACTGTGCTTGGCATCATTCCTAGGTTGACCCAGCTAACGAAAACAATGAAGATGATTCACTATTTTGAAGGGGCAGTGGTTGCCGGGGCTCTTATTTTCGGTTGGTTCAGTTTGAGGGATACAACTTTTTCTTTATCACCGTTGATTTTGATTCCGATTGGGCTGGGAAGTGGGATCTTCACCGGGATGCTGGCAGCTGCTTTGACAGAAGTATTGAATGTGTTTCCGATTCTGGCCAAACGGATCGGGATTGACGATCGAATCATTTATTTATTGATGGCAATCGTCTTTGGAAAAGTCCTTGGGTCATTGTTTCATTGGATATACTTTGTAGATCAATAACCAGTACAGGTTGATGTGAAAGGATATGGAGGCATGACAAATAAGCGCCGGGTCATTTTAATAACCGATGGGGATGATTATGCTAAAAAAGCCGTACAGTCTGTAGCGAAGGAGTATGGAGGGAGATGTATTTCCCAGTCAGGCGGAAATCCATCTCATTTAAAAGGATATGAAATTGTTAAGCTCATTAAAAAGGCGCCTTATGATCCGGTTTTTGTCATGTTTGATGATAGTGGGTTTCTAGGGGAAGGAGCCGGAGAAATGGCAATGAAATATGTAGCGAATCATAAAGAAATCGAAGTGCTCGGTGTCATTGCTGTAGCCTCTAAAACGAGGGATGCCGAGTGGACTAGAGTGGATGTCTGCATCGACAATGAAGGCAACCTGACCTCTAAAGGCGTGGATAAGTTTGGAGTTCCCGAAATGGAAACGGGGAGAATAAACGGGGATACGGTCTACTGCTTAGATCAATTGGATGTCCCCCTCATTGTCGGCATCGGTGATATCGGGAAGATGTCTAAAAAAGACCATTTCGACAAAGGCGCACCGATCACTAAAAAGGCAGTCGAAGTCATCTTAGAAAGGAGTGGATATAATGCCGAAAGGTGATTTGAATACGAAAAAGCCCATCCCGAGCGATTTGAACAAGATGGAAAAATATATGAAGGAAAGAGTCGGGCTGGGAACCAGCTTTGATTTAGGGATAAGGAAATTAATCATCCTAAAGAAAAGCGTCCATATTTATTATGTAAATGGGCTCTGTGATACACAATATATCATAAAGCTCTTTCAAGAATTAATCGAAATCAATGATAATGAAAGAATGTCCTCCAAATTATATGAGATTGTCGAAAATCGTCTCATTCACCAATCCGTCCAGCCGGTCAAGACGATTGATGAAACGGTGGATCAAGTATTATCCGGTTTAATCGCAGTCCTTGTAGAAGGAGAAGAAAAAGCTTTAATTGTAGATGTAAGGAGCTATCCTGGGCGCCAGCCATCCGAACCGGATACAGAAAAGGTCGTAAGGGGATCGCGTGATGGTTATGTAGAAAATATCATCGTCAATACAGCATTGACCCGAAGAAGGATCAGAGATGAACGGCTCCGTTTTGAAATGTTCAAGGTCGGGGAGCGGTCAAAGATGGATGTATCTATCGCCTATATCGATGACGTAGCAAACCCTGATCTTATCAATGTTATTAAAAATGAATTGACTAACATTAAAATCGATGGGCTTGCCATGGCAGATAAGTCAATTGAGGAATTTTTGGTCAAACAAGGCTACAATCCATTTCCGCTGGTCAGATATACAGAGAGGGCGGATGTTGGTGCAACACATCTTCTGGAAGGGCATGTGCTGTTATTCGTAGATACGTCACCAAGCGTGATCATCACTCCGACAACTTATTTCCATCACGTCCAGCATGCGGAAGAATACCGCCAATCAGCAGCGGTGGGGACCTTTGTACGGTGGGTAAGGTTCTTGGGGATATTAGCATCGATCTTCCTGATTCCATTGTGGTATCTATTCGTTCAGGAGCCGTCTTTATTGCCGGACCGGATTGCTTTTATCGGACCGAATGAACAGACGCACATCCCGATGCTGGTACAAATAATAATTGCCGATCTGGGGTTGGAATTTCTACGGATTGCCGCGATCCATACACCAACCCCGCTATCGACGGCAATGGGCTTGGTCGCAGCCGTTATGATCGGACAAATCGCCATTGATGTAGGTCTCTTCGTACCTGAGGTCATTCTATATATTTCTGTTGCAGCAATAGGTACTTACTCTACACCGAGCTATGAGCTGAGTGTAGCCAATAAACTCGTAAGGATCTCACTATTAATCATTGTCGCAATATTTGGTGTCCCAGGATTTGTAGTGGGTTCGACTTTATTCATCATATTCCTTGTCCAAATCCGATCATTGAATACGCCTTATCTATGGCCACTGATTCCATTCAGTCCTGCAGCCTTCATGCAAATCCTGATCAGAAGATCTGTTCCAGGCTCTAAAATGAGGCCGAGCATTGTCCAGCCAAGGAACAAATATAAACAGTCAAATAGTTGATCGATTTATTGCATACTCCATGCTTCTGTGATAAAGTTTATTTAATTTATAACACGATGATTGATGATAGACAGTGAGTCGGAAAATCTGACTGCTGTCTATTTGTGTATGATAGCAGATGGAGTGTGGGGAAATGACGCATTTATATGGTACATCGAAAATTAATGAAAAAGGTCATCTGGTCATTGGGGGCTGCGACACGGTAGAGCTGTCAAAGAAATACGGAACACCCCTCTATGTATATGATGTCGAATTGATCCGTGAAAGGGCAAGGGGCTTCAAAAATACCTTTGCATCATTGGGGGTAAAGGCTCAAGTCGCCTATGCAAGCAAGGCTTTTTCTTCCATTGCAATGATCCAGGTCATAGCGGAAGAAGGTTTATCATTGGATGTAGTTTCTGCTGGGGAATTATACACAGCGCTTGCTGCAGGTTTCCCGAAGGAAAAGATCCATTTTCATGGCAATAACAAGAGTGAAGCAGAGCTTAGGATGGCGATGGAACATGATATTGGATGCATTGTTGTCGACAACTTTGTAGAGCTTGAATTATTGGAAGAAATCTGTTCTGAAATGAAGATGCCGATGCAGGTATTGCTCCGGGTAACCCCTGGAATCGAAGCACATACGCATGACTACATCCTCACAGGACAAGAGGATTCCAAATTTGGCTTCGATCTGCAAAACGGACAGGCGGAATCCGCTTTGCTTCAGGCGGTGGATTCAAATTGGATCGATGTACTGGGAATCCATTGCCATATCGGTTCGCAAATATTCGAGACGACTGGCTTTGTTTTAGCAGCTCAAAAAATCATCGAAAAGCTGCAAGAGTGGAATGAAAAGCACCTGTTCACCCCGAGTGTCTTGAATCTCGGAGGAGGATTCGGAATCCGCTACACCGAAGAGGATGATCCGATTTCCCCATCGCAATATGTAGAGGAAATCATATTGAAGGTTAAAGAGGAAACGAGAAACTACGGACTGCCGATGCCGGAAATTTGGATTGAACCTGGAAGGTCACTTGTTGGGGACGCAGGCACCACTTTATATGAAATCGGCTCACATAAGGACGTACCGGATATCAGAAAATATATTGCAATAGATGGGGGCATGAACGATAATATTCGGCCTGCATTATATGATGCAAAATATGAAGCGATTGTTGCCAATCGTGCCGATGCACCCGTAGAGGAACTTGTGTCGATAGCTGGAAAGTGCTGTGAGTCGGGAGATATGCTGATTTGGGACATCCAGCTTCCAGCTACCGCCAAAGGTGATCTGCTGGCTGTATTCTGTACCGGAGCTTATGGCTATTCGATGGCAAATAATTATAATAGGCTTCCGCGTCCGCCTGTCGTTTTTGTTGAAGGTGGAGAGGATCAACTTGTCATCAGGCGTGAAAGCTTGGAGGATCTAATTCATTTGGATATTCCATTGGGCACGAGCCTTAAAAAAAGCTGAAATTGGACTGCCTGCATTATGCCTTGCGTAAGAATGGGGGAATATGCAGGCATTTTTTAATGAAAAGGCTGTTTTCTCAAAGATTGTTGTTTTTAACAGTCTTTCTTTAGAATAACTCATCATAGGATGTTGATTGGAGCGGAAGCTGCGAGACTCCGGAGGGATCAGCCGGCCAGGTGAGACCCCGCAGCGAAGCGAGGAGAGGGAAGTCGGATGTTCGATTAAGTTCAGCACATCGTGTGCCAACATTGAACGACCTCACTTCGTGTGAGGCCCCTCGGAAAGCGAGCATCCTGCAGCGGAAATCAACCTTTCATGACTAGCAACAAACTTTACGAAAAGAACAGTTATGAATAAAAGGACCTATCACCTGATGACATGCAATAGGGGATTGCGAAAAAGTCGGAAAGTGCCTACACTAACAAAATAAAAGGTTCTTTACAAAAAGAGCCTAAACTAAAGAATGACCCCTTCTTAAAAAAGGAGTGGAGAGAATGAAAAAAAACAATGCGGCCTTATTTATCATCCTATTGCTAGCCACAATCGGATGGGGGATTTATTATTGGTTTTTCATTGCATCTAAGTAACCGGGGAGTCAAGAATTGAATCTTATCGAGATATCTAGTAAGATAGATAACGATTGATTAGGGGTTTATATTTAATTTCCGTTGTGAATAATGTACATAACAGACTTTGGCGGAAAATCAAATGAGGGATTATGAGATGCTGATACGCTTTAAAAAGACGTTTGAAAAAATTGCGATGGGTTTAATGTCTTTTATGCCGAATGAAAAGGATATTAAAAAGCTTCAACACACAATGAAGGAATATGAAGAAAACCCGGATTGGCAGCTTTTTCTTTGGAAAGAAGAAGATATCATCGGGCTGATCGGAGTAGCGGCTTCGGATGAAGTTGTTGAGATCCAGCACATTTCCGTCAATCCTTCTCATCGTCAGGAAGGCATTGGGAAAAAAATGATTAAAGAATTGAGATCAATCTATTCGAACCAAGAGCTGAAACCAAACCAGAATACATCTGCCTTTTTTGATAAATGCGATTTTGAAGTGGACGAAATTGTGGATAAAGAAATAAATGAATCTGACATATGATTTATGAGCCAGCTGGATCCCTTTTAAATTATTGGGGATCAGCTGTTTTTTTTATTTTCGATTCTTTTTCTCCAAAATAGCCTTTTTCCGCGCTTCAATAACATCCGAACGATCCCGCAATTTGTGCCTGTGAATGAGATTTCTGTCGGACAAATCACTTTTCTTCCAAAATCCGCCAAGGCTGATGCAGGATAGCTCGCAAGTTTTTAAAAGGTCTAAGTCTGTAATCGGAAGATTGATGCTCTGATATGGGCGCCTGTTTCTAATGTCATGAACGGTTTGTTGAAGTAATCCGAGCAATTTTTCATGGTCCAGGCCAAGGGCCAGCACTTCTATTTTTTGAGTTTTGAATTTGTTAATGGCTTTTTGCAGCATCCTTTCTGCACCGCTCCAATTCTGTCTTCTATGATGGTAAAGTGCCACAGCTGTTTGAATGAATGGAATCCATATGGAATCCAGCCTTCCACCATTGTTTTCCTTCCAATAATCCTCCAAAATTTCATGGCATTCAAAATAGTCACGGGAACAATGAAACTCCACCAAATAGGCTATGTATTCCTTTGGATATTTCATATATACCCTCCTTTTACACAATCATTTAGAAACAGTTTATCATAAAAGGCACACCTTTAGCCTATTAATGCCGAATGCATCGGGGTGGGGTAAGCAATTTTTCTATTGGAGAAAAGTGCTGAATCCTCTATACTAATAGATAGCCCAAAAATAAAGGGTAATGAGAATGGGTGATGATTTTGGAATATAATGTTAAAGTTGATGCGTTTGAAGGACCTTTAGATCTTTTACTACATTTAATTAATCGGCTAGAGATTGATATATATGATATTCCGATGGCACAAATCACGGAACAGTATTTGTACTATGTGCATGCCATGAAAGAGCTTCAATTGGACACAGCAAGTGAATACTTGGTTATGGCTGCTACGCTGCTTGCCATCAAAAGTAAAATGCTCCTGCCAAAACACGAAGATGACTTATTGGAAGAAGAATTGGAATATAGTGAAGAAGATCCCAGGGATGAATTGGTTGAAAGACTGATAGAGTATCGGAAATATAAGTCCGCGGCAGAAGAATTAAAAGCACGGGAGCAAGAAAGAGGACAGGTTTTCACCAAGCCGCCAAGCGACTTGACGGAAATCACTGAATCGATCCCGACTGAAAAAATGGATCTCAACGTTTCCATTTATGACATGCTTGGGGCGTTTCATAAGCTGCTGCGCAGAAAAAAATTGCAAAAACCTATGTCCACAAAGATCACAAGGCAAGAGATTCCGATTGAAAAGAGAATGGAAGAGGTTCTCCAGGAATTAAGGGCTTTTAAAGGAAAAAAGAGATTTTATGAGTTATTCCCATATCCGGAAAAAGAACATATCGTCGTTACATTTCTCGCGATCTTGGAGTTAATGAAACGGAATGAAATCGAAGTCGACCAGGAAAACAACTTTGAAGATATTATCATAGCTGCCAAAGGAGGAGTAGAAAGCAGTGGAACTCGTTAATTGGAAGGGCATCTTAGAAAGCTTGCTTTTTGCTGCTGGGGATGAAGGCCTTAATTTAAAGCAAATTACTGCAGTCATGGAAATTGAAGAACACGAAGCATTGGAAGTCATCCAAACATTGAAAGAAGATTATGACGAGGGAAGCCGCGGCATTTCCCTGACAGAGATGGCGGGTACCTTTCAACTTGTCACGAAAAAAGAGCATGCACCTTATTTAAAGAAACTTGTGGAGTCGCCTGGAATGAGTACCCTCTCACAAGCAGCTTTGGAAACATTGGCTATCGTCGCTTATAGGCAGCCGATTACAAGGGCGGAAGTAGAGGAAGTCCGTGGAGTGAAAACAGAAAGACCATTGCAGACCTTAGTATCAAAGGGATTGATCAAAGAAGTGGGAAGGGCGGAAGGAACCGGCAGAGCAATCCTTTATGGAACGACGAGGGAATTTCTTGATTACTTTGGGTTGAAAAATATCGAAGAACTTCCCCCTCTTCCTGAAAAAATAGACGATGAGGCGATGGAAGAAGATGCTGATTTGTTTTTTGAAAAATTCCAAGAAACATTGGATCCTCATGAAGAAAAGCCAACTGATTGATTTAATCAAGCAGAACTGGCTCATTATCTGCGACCTGCTCATATCTTAATTGAATGAGGAGGTCGTTTTTTATGCAAAAAGGCAGTTCATACAGTGATAGACTATACTTATGGATAGAAGGACTGGAAAAATGGACAAAGGAACAATTGGAGGGGGATGATGAATTTTCTAGGAGGTCTTCCGAATTAAAAAGGGCCATTCTGACTGGTGTGGGCTACAAACCTGAACGATTCTACGATGAAGCTTTCCAGCTTTACCAGGACATTCTGGACCGGAAGCAAGGGAGAAGCAAAAATGATGAGGGGTACATTTGGGTGGAAGAAATCCAGGTTCCGATTGGACAGCATAAGCTTCCACCACTTCCATACCCATATAATGGCCTTGAACCATATATATCTGAAGAAATCATGAAGCTTCATCATGATAAACACCATCAAGCTTATGTTGATGGATTAAATAAAGCCGAAAAGGCACTTGAATCTGCCCGCGAGAAAAATGATTTTGGATTGATTAAGCATTGGGAAAGGGAACTAGCATTCAATGGGTCTGGGCATTATCTCCATACTATATTCTGGGAAAATATGAAACCAAACGGCGGAGGGGTGCCGCCCAAAGAATTGTTGGACGCATTGATCCGGTCTTTTGGCAGTTTCGACTCCTTTAAAAGACAATTTTCAGAAGCGGCCAAACAAGTGGAAGGGAGCGGATGGGCCATTTTAGTTTGGTCTCCAAGGACAAGGAGGCTTGAAATTCTGCAATCGGAGAAACATATGAATCTAACGCAATGGGATACGATACCTTTACTGGTGCTGGATGTATGGGAACATGCCTACTATTTGCAGTATAAAAATAAAAGAAGGGACTATGTGGATCAATGGTGGAATATCGTTGATTGGAAGGATGTCGAAAAAAGGTTCGGCAAGGCGAAAAAAATTAAATGGCAGCCATATTGAACAGAGCAGCTCTCATGCTGGCTAAATGCCGGCATGGGACTCTTTTTATTTATGCTCCTTTGGTGTTGAGTGAAGCGTAAAGTGAGATTCTGCAGCGGAAACAACCATTTTGTTAAGCATAAGAGATATTTCATTCATATCGACCCTTGTCCTGCATAAACTTGTACAAAACGATAAAAGAGAAGAGGAGTCGTGATGAAAATAAAATATATTTACATATATATCATGATTATGGTGGCTGCATCAGCGATTACTCCTAATTTGGCAAAAGCCGATACAATTTCATTGAGCGCTCAAAGTGCAATCTTGATGGACCAGGACAGCGGGAGAGTCCTCTATGAAAAAGACGCACATCAACAATTAAGAATTGCCTCCATAACCAAAATAATGACAGCCATCATTGCAATAGAATCAGGAAAGTTGAATAAAAAAGTAAAAGTCAGCAAAAAAGCAGTCTATACGGAAGGTTCATCGATTTATTTGAAGCAGGGGGAAAAAATAAAATTGGAGGACCTTGTTTATGGATTGATGCTTCGCTCTGGAAATGATGCAGCAGTTGCCATTGCTGAATATGTAGGGGGAAGTGAAGAAGGATTTGTTTATCTGATGAATAAAAAGGCAGAAGAAATTGGGATGAAGCACACTCATTTTGCTAATCCACATGGTCTCGATGATCATGAAAATCATTTTTCCACTGCCTACGATATGGCTTTATTAATGAAATACGCCATGCATAATAAAGAATTCAAGAAAATATCAGGGACTAAGGTGTATCATGCAGAAGATCCTGACAGCCAATGGGAACGCACTTGGAGAAACAAGAACCGCTTGCTCACTGAAAAGTATGAATATTGCACAGGAGGTAAGACGGGATATACAAAGAGGGCAAAACGAACTTTGGTGACCACGGCTTCGAAGGATGGACAAAACTTGATTGCTGTCACACTCAATGCGTCGGATGATTGGAATGATCATATTGAAATGTATAACTTTGGCTTTAATCAATACGACCAAAAAATCGTCCTGCCCGAGGGGAAGATTGACGCAGTAAAAAATAAATTTTATCAGAATAAGGTATTCATTAAACAGGATGTTACATTTCCATTGAAAGAAAATGAAACGGATTTAGTGCGGGTGAAATTTGAATTATTGAAGCCGGATGAAAAATGGAAAAAGAATCACTCGGCTCCTGAAATCGTCGGGAATGCGAAAATCTATTTCAATGAAAAGAATATAAGGACAGTTCCCATTTATTTCGAACCAGGTGATGTCAATGAGGCATCTTCGTGGCTGGACCTATTTCAAGGAATCTTTTTGGCGGAGCTGGGTGTGATGGATAATGGTTAATTATATATGGGTGCTCATGACGATTATTGGATTAGTCGTGGCGGCAATCAATGGCAGAATGAAGGAAGTGAACGAAGCGATTTTCAACTCGGCCAATGAAGCTGTAACGTTATGTATCGGCTTAATCAGTATATTGGTGTTTTGGCTGGGGATTATGAGGATTGCACAGGATTCCGGACTGCTTGAGAAGTTGTCCAATTTGTTTCGGCCGATTGTGTCAAGGCTTTTTCCGGAGGTGCCGGCTGGCCATCCGGCAATGGGATATATATTATCCAATATGATGGCAAATATGTTTGGACTTGGAAATGCAGCGACTCCTCTGGGCATCAAAGCAATGGAACAATTAAAAGAGCTAAATGGCGGAAAAACGGCTGCAAGCAGGTCGATGATCACCTTCCTAGCCATAAATACATCCAGTTTAACCATCATCCCAACGACAGTCATTGCAATCCGGATGAATTACCATTCTGCTTCTCCAACCGAAATAGTGGGTCCGACTTTAATTGCAACAATGTGCTCGACCATTGGAGCAATCCTTATCGACCGCTATTTTCATTATAGGAGAACGCGCAACGGAGTGAAGTGATATATGCAATTGATCTCTTTCATATCATTATGGATAATCCCCGCACTCATAGGTTTCATCCTCATCTACAGTACATGGAAGAAGGTTCCGGCATACGAAAGTTTTGTTGATGGCGGAAAAGAAGGGATTAAAATTGCATTTTCCATCATCCCTTTTTTAGTCGGTATGCTTGTTGCTATCACAGTATTCCGTGCATCGGGGGCACTTGACTATACGGTCGATCTAATGAAGCCGCTTCTTGAGAAGATAGGTGTACCAGCGGAAATTGTTCCCCTTGCCCTGATTAGACCGATTTCCGGAACAGCTGCCTTGGGGATGATGAGCGACATCTTATCCGTCCATGGCCCTGAGTCTTATATCGGGAGGCTTGCTTCCGTACTTCAAGGCAGTACAGATACGACATTTTATGTGCTGACAGTCTATTTTGGTGCTGTGGGCATCAAAAAAATGGGGGATGCACTAAAAGTCGGCTTGCTTGCAGATCTGGTAGGCATAATCGCTGCGATCGTCATCGTAGCCTGGATGTTTTAAAAAGGCGCTATATAGCGTCTTTTTTTTATTTTGCTTTTTCCTTCACATATGTAATAATTCATAAAGGTATAACTTGCTGCTGTGTTTAGTGAATAGGCTGTTTCTAAAGTGCCAATGAAAAAAAGTAAATACAGATAGTTGAAATAAAAACATGAGGTGATATAGATGGAAAGATTGCAGAAAGTGATAGCACATGCTGGGATCGCATCAAGAAGGAAAGCAGAAGAATTAATTTTGGAAGGCAAAGTAAAAGTCAATGGGAAAATCGTGAAAGAACTTGGAACGAAAGTGACTGAAAACGATCAAATCGAAGTCGAGGGAATCCCGGTTGAAAGAGAGGAAAAGGTGTATTTTCTCTTATATAAACCAAGAGGAGTCATATCGGCAGTTGCGGATGATAAGGGCAGAAAAGTGGTCACAGACTTTTTCCCTCATATCGAACAGCGCATCTATCCTGTCGGCCGGTTGGACTATGATACATCAGGGGTGCTGTTATTGACCAATGATGGGGATTTCGCCAATGCACTTATGCACCCAAAATTTGAAATCCCTAAAACGTATGTAGCCAGACTGAAGGGCCTGCCGAGCCGGCAAGCAATTAAACAACTTGAGCGCGGTGTAATGCTTGAAGATGGAAAGACAGCTCCTGCAAAAGTAAAAGTAAAGTCATTCGATAAGAAGAAGGATAAATCGATTGTCGAGATCACCATCCATGAAGGGCGAAACAGACAGGTGCGGCGAATGTTCGAAGCAATCGGGCATCCAGTTGCAAAATTAAAGAGGGAGCAATTTGCATTTTTGACGCTGAATGGGTTGAATGCCGGCGAGATTCGTGAGCTGACACCGCATGAAGTAAAGCAGTTGCGGGCATTTTCCGAAACAGGATCATTGCGCTAGGGGCATTCTTCATAAAAGTGTCACATATCCTTCAAATCCAATTTGTACTAGTAATGATATAATTAGGAGTAAAATGTGACCGATTTCATCAAAGAGGAGGAAACCTTATGGTCCAAAGTAAGCAGCGAAGATTATGGATAAGGACAGCTATATTGGCTGTGCTTGTCGCTGCTGTCGCTTATACATTATATGCTAATTTCACGAAGGAAGACCGCGGCCAGCTTCATGTTGGTGACAAAGCGCCAGATTTTGCTCTTGTCGATATGGATGGGAATAAACATAAACTTTCCGATTATCGTGGAAAAGGTGTGTTCTTAAATTTCTGGGGAACATGGTGTGAGCCTTGTGAGCGTGAAATGCCATTTCTTGATAATCAATATCAAAAGTTTACAGGCCAGGGTGTCGAGGTGTTGGCCGTCAATGTCGGTGAATCACACTTCCTCATCAATAATTTCGTGAAAAAACATCAATTAACATTCCCGGTCCTGGTAGATAAAAGCAGGGACGTTCAGACCGCTTATGGAATCGATCCTTTGCCTACATCCTTTCTGATCGATCCTGAAGGAAAGATCGTCAAAATCATCACAGGAACTTTAACAGAAAAGAAAATAAAGAATGATATGGAACTAATCAAACCTTAAATTAAGGGAGTTATAGTATGAAGGAAGTAAAATGTGAATGCGGGCATGTGAACCCGCATGGAACAGTTTTATGTGAAGCATGTGGCAGAGCACTGACAGAAGAGGCAAAACAGGAAAAACTCCACGATATGCGTTATGAGGGAAGTGCCAGGCGTTCCCAAACTTATACCACTTCCATTATCGATAAAATATGGAACTTTTTTTCTTCAGTTAAAGTTGGAATATGGCTGATCGTGGTTACACTGATAGCATCTGCTGTCGGAACCATTTTGCCCCAACAGATGTACATACCTCCTTCTGTCGATCCGGCGTCGTATTATGCAGATACATACGGATGGGCCGGGAAAGTTTATTATACGCTTGGGTTCAATAATTTGTATGGTTCCTGGTGGTACTTGATCCTGATTGCTTCAATCGGCATATCTCTTGTCATTTGCAGTTTGGACAGGGTCATTCCTTTATATAAGGCATTAAAGAAGCAGCGTGTCACAAGGCATGAGGGCTTTTTGAAGCGCCAGCGTGTATTTGGGACCAGCCAAATTGAAAAGTCGGATGACGAGTTTATCCGGGTCAAGGAAAAACTTAAAGAAAAGCGCTATCAGATCCGCGAAGAAAACGGTAACATCCTGGCAGAGAAGGGAAGATTCTCACGTTGGGGTCCGTACATTAATCATATTGGTCTCATTATCTTTTTAATCGGTGCAATGATGCGTTTTATACCTGGAATGTATGTCGACAAGGTTCTGTGGATCCGTGAAGGAGAAAGAAAAGTCCTGCCTGGAACGCATGAGCAATATTATTTAAAAAATGATAAATTCATCCTGCAAACGTATGACAAGCAAAAAGATTCCGCTGTTTTTAATGAAGCGATCGACCGTGTCGGGACGATTGCAAAAAACTATCAGTCGAATGTTGAGTTATTTAAGCGTGAAAAGGGAGAACTGCCCGGTGAAGAAAACCTGAAAAAGATCAAGTCGAAGAAGATTAAAGTCAATCAGCCTTTGACCTTTGACCATTATGCAGTGTATCAGGTCGACTTCAAAATGAATGAATTTCAAGCGATGTCCTTTGATTTAATGAATAAAGACACCGGTAAAAAGTTCGGTAAGATCAAAGTGGATTTATTCAATCCAAAAGATTCGTATGATCTTGGGGGAGGGCACAAGATTGAATTAATGGGCTACTATCCTGATTTTTCAGGTTTTTCAAAGAGTGGAGAACCGAAAACGAAATCACCCGTTCCAAACAACCCTGCATTTCTATTCAATATGATCACGCCCGAACATCCGAAGGGTGAAGTCAGTTTTGTGGCCATTAAGCAAAATGTTGAACCATTTGGGAACAATGAATACAAAATGTCCTTTGCAGGACTGGATACACGAAATGTCTCAGCCTTGGCAGTTAAAAAAGATTTGACTCTTTGGGTCATTGCACTGGGCGGAATCATCTTCATGATCGGGGTGGCTCAAGGAGCATATTGGAACCATCGTCGGATTTGGCTACAAAGAAAAGGGCAGAAAGTCATCCTGGCTGCCCATACGAATAAGAATTGGTATGGGCTGAAGAAAGATATTTCATACGTTATAAAAGATTCATCCATCCATGAGCCGGTCGACCAGCTTCAAGAAATAGAGAAGGAATAATAAGAGTAAAGGAGGGGACCTTAATGAACAATTTAGTGGATATAAGCAGCAACCTGCTTTTCATTGCCTTTATTTTATATTTGATTGGCACACTTTTTTTCGGGGGTTCCATCCGTTCCAAAAAAGGAATGGACAAGAGCGGGAATGAGTTAAACAATTGGGGGAAAATTGCCATTGTCATAACATTAGCAGGGTTTGCATCACAAGTGGGGTACTTTATTACACGATGGATCGCCTCGGGCCATGCCCCTGTAAGTGATTTATTTGAATTTACGACATTTTTTGGCATGATGCTCGTCGGGGCATTCATCATCATATTTTTCATTTATCGAACGGCGGTTTTGGGATTGTTTGCACTGCCTATTGCATTGTTGGTAATCGCCTATGCAAGTATGTTCCCAAGGGAAGTCAGTCCGCTGATACCAGCTCTGCAAAGCTACTGGCTTCACATCCATGTGACAACGGCTGCTACAGGAGAGGCAATCCTGTCCATAAGCTTTGCAGCCGGCTTGATTTACTTAGTGAAGAACATCGATCAAACAAAAAAAAGTGCCAAAACATTTTGGCTTGAGCTAGTCTTATTCGGCCTTGTTGCCGTTTTAGGATTTGTTGCGGCAACAACCACCTTTTCTTTGATGGACTATAAAGCTTCCTTTAACTGGGAGAATCGAAAAGGCGAAATCGAAGTGATGGATTATTCCTTGCCGCCTGTGGTGGGTCCGCATAAAGCTGATCTGCAAACGAATGACAGAATGGAGCCGCTTATTGAATTGCCGGCATTTTTCAATGCGAAAAAATTCAATACCGTCCTCTGGTCCCTGGCTGCTGGTTTAATCATCTATGGCATTATCCGCTTAATTGTCCGAAAAAGAATCGGGGCGGTTTTAAAACCGCTGGCTAAAAATGTGAAATCGGACTTGCTCGATGAAATCGGCTATCGATCAGTCTTGATCGGGTTTCCTGTTTTCACACTAGGGGCATTGATCTTTGCGATGATTTGGGCACAAATGGCTTGGACGAGATTTTGGGGCTGGGACCCAAAAGAGGTTTGGGCGCTTATCACATTCTTATTTTATGCAGCATTCCTTCACCTTCGCCTTTCCAAAGGATGGCATGGGGAAAAATCAGCATGGCTTGCTGTCATAGGGTTTGCGATTATCATGTTTAATTTAGTTGCTGTAAATCTTGTCATTGCCGGCTTGCATTCCTATGCATGATAAGAATGATAATCAGCCTTCACTTTATGTGAGGGCTTTTTTCAAATACAATAAGGTTATGATGGAAATGTGAACTAATTAACGAACTTGTATAGGAGGAACGAAATTGGACCAAGATATTCGATTATTAGTAGTGGACGATGAAGAACGAATCAGAAAATTAATCAGAATGTACTTAGAAAGAGAGAAATATATCATTGATGAAGCTGAAGATGGTGATGAAGCCCTTGAAAAAGCATTGCAAAATGAGTATGACTGCATCCTGTTGGACCTTATGCTGCCTGGTAAAGACGGCATAGAAGTGTGCCGTGCGCTCAGGGAAAAGAAATCGACGCCTGTAATCATGCTCACAGCAAAAGGCGAGGAAACAAACCGGGTACAAGGTTTCGAGGTCGGAACCGACGATTATATCGTAAAACCATTCAGTCCGCGTGAAGTTGTTCTCCGTGTAAAGGCGCTTTTAAGGCGTTCGGGAAATACGGGGTTTGTGCAGACTGAAACAAAGGCGAAGGATGTAATCGTTTATCCGCATTTAACGATCGATAATGATGCCCATCGAGTGACTGCGGACGGTATAGAAGTCAATTTGACGCCAAAAGAATACGAGTTGTTGTACTTTTTAGCGAAGTCCCCAGATAAAGTGTATGATCGTGAACAGCTCTTAAAGGAAGTTTGGCACTATGAGTTTTTCGGTGATTTAAGGACAGTGGATACGCATGTCAAGAGACTGCGGGAAAAGCTGAACAAAGTGTCCGAGCAAGCTGCAAAAATGATCGTTACTGTTTGGGGTGTCGGTTATAAGTTTGAGGTAGTGAATGAATGAGACTTTGGCGAAGTGTGGTTGGGAAGCTCTGGATGACCATTTTGCTGCTGGTCTCCTTTGTTTTATTCATATTAACGATCCTTCTCTTGGAATTTTTTGAGAGTTATCACGTTGATCAAGTAGAGAATGGTCTCAAAGATACAGTCAACAAAATTGCTCACATTATGGAAGAACATGGAGATAGTTCATTAGGTCTCCAAATTGCATGGGAGATTGCCGAAAAACCAGCACACGTCATCGTGGTCACTGATCAAGATCATGTTCACTATTCCCCTGGAACAAAGGCGGATGAAAGAATACCGATGCAGACTATATTACATGATCATGAGCTGCTTCAGCCGATCAAGGACAAGAAAACGGTAAGGAAAGAAATGAGTTTATCCGGATCTCAGTCAAATCCAAATAGGTATCAAAATGTCATTATCATTGGGGTCCCATTAAAGCATGATGGTGCTGTGTATATTTATCAATCTCTTGGGGTGATTAAAGAGACCACTCGACAAACGACAAGAATAATCCTTTTGGCAGCGGGGATAGCAATCATTTTGACCACAATTTTTGCATTCTTCCTTTCCACAAGAATCACGGCCCCGCTAAGAAAAATGAAGGAAGCCGTATCTGAAGTGGCCAAAGGAAAATTTGACTCAAAGGTGCCGATCTTAACGAATGATGAGATTGGGGAGCTTGCTACTGCATTCAATCAAATGGGAAGGCAGTTAAAGTTCAATTTAAATGCATTGAACCAGGAAAAGGAGCAATTATCAAGCATCCTAAGCAGCATGGCCGACGGAGTCATTACTTTTGATAGGGATGGCACCATCCTGATTACCAACCCTCCTGCTGAACGGTTCTTGCATCAGTGGTACTATGAACAAGGAGTAAATGGATCTCACGTGGCTCCGATCAGGGTCTTGGAGCTGTTAAAAAAAGTAGTGGATACGGAGAAGGAACAAACAGGAGAATTCTCCCTCCAGGGCCGTTCGTATGTGGTTATCGTGAGCCCTCTTTACAATCAGCAAAATGTCCGGGGAGCTGTTGTAGTTGTAAGGGATATGTCTGAGGAAAGACAATTGGACAAGCTTCGCAAAGATTTCATTGCCAATGTTTCACATGAGCTCAGGACGCCGATTTCTATGCTTCAAGGCTACAGTGAAGCAATCATTGATGATATAGCGAGTACCGAAGAGGAAAAGAAAGAAATCGCCAAAATCATTTATGATGAGTCGCTCCGTATGGGAAGGCTCGTCAACGAATTGCTGGATCTTGCCAGGATGGAAGCTGGCCATATTACATTGAATAAAGAGAATGTCGACCTTACTGGGTTCTTGGAAAGAGTAACGAATAAATTTCAAGGACTTGCTAGGGATAAAGCGATAAATCTCTCTGTACAGATGGACTCGCAGAAGAAATGGTTCAACTTTGATCCCGACAGAATCGAGCAGGTGCTGACCAATTTGATCGATAATGCCATTCGCCACACACCGGAAGGCGGATCGGTGAATGTGTTCCAGAAGACAAGCGATCACGGCATCACGATCGATGTTCAAGATACCGGATCGGGAATTCCTAAAGAAGACTTGCCTTTTGTATTCGAGCGGTTTTACAAGGCAGACAAGGCTAGAACGAGAGGGCGCTCTGGGACAGGGCTGGGGCTGGCCATTGCAAAAAATATTGTCGATGCACATCGTGGTCAAATAACGGTGCAAAGTAAATTGGGACAAGGGACGACATTTTCTTTCTTCTTACCTGATTTAAAATGAAAATAGTGAAGAAAGTTGACGACAAATCTTGTTTCATGGGAAACAAAGAATAAAATTGTGAAAATGCCGAGAATCCATACATTTTTCATGGATGGAGTATCCTCGGCATTTTCTTTTTGGGTTTATTGGGGGAATTCCCTTTCTAATCCATCCTTATCAATATATAGTAATAAATGTATGTAACATTATCGGCAGCATTGGCGACTAATATGTTAAACGGGGAGGGAACCGAATGGACTCCGTTTTTAAAAGGATTTATACGAAATATCATCAGGATGTCTTCCAATTTTTAATTTACATGGTGAAAAACAGGGAGCTTGCAGAAGATTTGGTGCAGGAAGTTTATATAAGAGTTTTGAAATCTTATCAAAATTTTGAAGGGAAAAGCTCGGAAAAAACATGGCTGTTTTCCATTGCACGTAATGTTGCAATCGATTACTTCCGCAAGCAAAAAGGGTGGAGAGGGAAATTAATACATAGGTTTGATTGGAGCTCCAATAAGGAGGCAGTAGGTGAGCACCAGCTCCCGGATGAAATTGCCATGCAAAATGAAACTATACGACAGCTGTATGCGGGATTGGATCAATGTTCTACAGACCAAAAGTCTGTTATCATCATGCGATATTTGAATGATTTAACAATCTATGAAACAGCTGAAGTTCTTGGGTGGACCGAAAGCAAAGTGAAGACGACGCAGCATCGTGCACTAAAAAAATTAAAAAAGGTGATGAATAGCTACGGGAAGGAGGGTGATGGAGATGGGAAAACACGATTGGGATGATTGGGACATCGAAGAGCTGCTGCAGCAGATGCCTCAAGTATCCGATCATCGAAAACCGGAGGACATATTCAGGAACATTCAGTCGAAGAAGAAAAAGAAAAAGAAAAAGCTGTTTAACCCTAATTTTCTTTCGATTTCAGCAGCAATCATTGCTGCATCCATGTTATTTATCCTACTATCGCCCTCCTTCATTAAGAAATCGCATCATAATGAAGCCATTAAAGAAAGTGCGACGCAAACAAATAAGAGTATTACTGAACAATCCAAATCCCCTGACGAGAAGAAAACGATGTATTTGGTCAGGGAGTCCAATCAATTAATGAAGACTGCTTTATATCCCGAGGAAGCGAAAAAGCATTTGGTGCTTTCTTATGGGTTGGTCACAGATGAACAAATACTTGTCCCGTTAAACATCATCACGGATAAACAGGGAGATTGGTTTAGTTTATACAACAATATTAGGTTGAAGTCCTTTGAAAAGAAGATTGGACTGCCAGAAGGAGCTTCGCTCTCCGGCGATCTCCAATATGACAAAGGTTCAAAAACCATCACCCTAAAGCTTTCAAAAAAACAGCAATTCAGCATGGCGGCGCTGCACAATTTATTGCGTATGATAAGAATCTCCTTTCAAAACCAAGAGGTGAACAGGGTAATTGTCCTTGGCAATGATGGGAAAAAACTTTCAGATCCAAGGCTTAGTGGAATTTCCCCCGTAAAGCCGACTAGTTTAAAAAGTGCGTATTTTGATTATATCTCTTCTGGCAACAAAGAATTTTTGGTTCCTGCCTCATTGGATTATGGCAATATCGACGATGCTTTAGAAGGGATGAAGAAGACAAATGAAAGAAGATTGAAGTCTGTCATTCCAAAGAATGTGAATTATAAAGCCGTCCCTAAAAATAACAATACATTAAAAATAATATTTGATAAGCCCCTTAACCTGAATCAAGGCGACCCTCAAACATTTGGAAGGATGATCGAAGGGATGCTCCTTACAGCGAATGGATTCGGATATAAGTCCGTGCTGTTTGAAAACATGAAGCCGGTAAATTGGAATGGGTACGATCTTTCAGGTTCGGTGGAAACACCTTTTGGACCAAATAAAATAATATTACCATAGCTTTCCTTTTGGCGTGCTTTCAATCTGGATGAATGTCACTCTGTTTTATTTGGCAAGATCATTGTCTTGATTTCAAAACATTATTCTTCACAAATGTTCGATTTTCAAGTATAATTTCTATTGTAAATAAATATTGATTCATCTTCGGGGCAGGGTGAAATTCCCGACCGGCGGTAATGAAGAGTTTTTTCTGAGCCCGCGAGCCTTTTTATAAGGCAGGATTTGGTGTGAATCCAAAGCCGACAGTAAAGTCTGGATGGGAGAAGATGGAGGTCAGCCAGTGTTCAAATGAATTCTTTTGACCACTTTATTTGGCATGCCGATTTCTCCCTCAAAGAATATTTCTTTGAGGGTTTGTTCGTTTTGCCGATTACTGATGGTTCCGGCTGCCTTTCTTCTGACATGGGGTGAATCTCAAAAGGAGAGAGGAAAGAATGAAGAAAAGAGGAGTTTTATATTTAGTTGGTGTAGCGATGTTGAGCAGCATTGCCTATATTTTAATGATGTTGAATTTTCCGCTGCCACCGTTCCCAACATTTCTAAAGATTGATTTCAGTGATATTCCGGCGTTGATTGCAGCCATCATTATGGGGCCGGCTGCTGGAATTTTAGTGGAATTCATCAAAAACCTGCTTCATTACATCATGACAGGAAGTGACGGATTCGGAGTTCCTGTAGGAGACTTCGCCAATTTTATGGCAGGCATTTTATATATTTTACCGACTTATTATATATATAACCGTTTAAAAACAAGGAAGAGCATGACGTTTGGATTGGTATTAGGTACTGCGACTATGGCAGTTATGATGAGTGTCCTGAATTACTTCGTCATCCTGCCGGCCTATACGTATTTTTTGCATGCTCCGGCAATGAGCGGTGCGGAAGTAAGAGCGATGATCGTTACGGCTATCCTTCCGTTTAATTTTGTAAAAGGATTTATTACAATGCTGCTGTTCATGCTTTTATTCAGCAGAATGCAGAATTGGATGAACAAGCAGGCCTATAAAAACGCCTAACAAATAAGAAGCCATTTTGGGATTATCGATAAGACTGTGGACAATTAGTTTGTCTACAGTCTTTTCTTTTGCAATCAATAACGAAAAGGTTCTTTTCTCAACCACTGTAGTTTTTAACAGTTTTTCTTTCTAATAACTCATCATATGTAGTTGATTGGAGTGGAAGGTTCGAGATTCCGAAGGATCAGCGGGCAAGTTGGAAAAGCCCTGGAGCTAGACAGGTGAGACCCCGGAGCGAGGAGAGGTAAGGCGGATGTTCGATTAAGTCCGGCAAGTCGTGTGCCAACATCGAACGACCTCACTTCGTGTGGGGCCCCTCTGAAAGCGAGCATCCTGCAGCGGAAATCAACCTTACACAACCTTTAATGAATGGCAACAAATTTTCGAAAAGAGCTAACGAAAAAATGCCCGGTACATAGTACCGGGCATTTTATATCGCGCATCTCTATTCAAATTTCAAGGCGTCGCCTTCAAATGGCTCATCAGCTACTTTAATGGAATCTGTCGGACATCCTTCGAATGCATCCATCATATCATCAAGAAGGATATCTGGTACTTCCACGATACCTTCATTATCGTCTAACGTTACGAAAGCGATGCCCTCGTCATCATAATCGTAAATATCTGGTGCTGCTGCTCCACAAGCCCCGCAAGCAATGCAAGTATCTTTGTCAACAATTGTATATTTTGCCATCAAAACAACCTCCTGTTAAAAATCTCTATCGAAATCAATAGTTTCAGGGTAAATAATATCCTTCACCTTATTCTAAAGGCGAATGGGAAACTTTTCAATAGTTAATCTGTTTTAAACCCTTGTATGATAAGGCTTTCATCAATAGCAGTGTTTCCTCCCCATCAAAGAAAACCACCGGATTGTGTCGATTCATGTTAAAATGTAATGGATCGATACTCTACAAATTAAGGGGTTTGAACATGACTTTTTTTCAAGCAATCCTATTAAAATGTTTGATTGCTATCAAAGAAGAGCGGACGGTATATTCCATTTACCATATCCTTAAAGGCAAAAAATCTTCCCAGTCCATCCAAGATTCCCACCTATATGGACTGCGCAGCTACTTCCAGTTGTTCCCAATGATCGAAAGGAAGGAATTTGATCAAACCATGCAGGAAATGAATGATCTGGCTTTGGTGGAAAAAACTTCAGAAATTCATTTTAGAGCGACCTCTTCCGGGATAGAAGCACTCGAACAGTATTCCAATCTGCTTTCCGAAGATTCCCATGTGGACGGAAACCTGCAGGATAGTATGCTGGTCTTTTGGAAAAGGCTCACTCTCTTGATTCAAGTCATGTCCCACTTAATTCGCAGGGAGTCTCATTATTATCCTATTCAACGTGAACGGGAACTATTACAATGGATAAAATTATTTCTGAAAAGGAATCGAAATTCAAGAGAAAAAATTGCTTATCATACATACGAGGAATTAAAGAACCTCTTAAACAAACAGACCTTCGAAAATCCGATGGTTTTCATTCTGCGTCTAACGGGTCAAGGCAGAATCGGCTTGACAATGAAGCAGGCTGCAGCACAGTTACAGCTGGAGGAAACTGAATACTATTTTCGGTTCATGAACGTACTGCATTATTTCATGAAGGAAATCCTGGCATCTCCTCAGGAATATCCAATTTTGGCGTCCTTGATAGAAGATAGCATCCAGCCGCTGCCCATGACAGCTTCAACGATTGAAACGTATTACTTATTGAAGCAGAATCATTCCATAATGGATATAAGTGCTATGAGAAGATTACAGCCGAGCACCATAGAAGACCATATTATCGAAATTGCCATAAATGATCCGAACTTTCTTATCGAGCCTTTTGTAAGCAGGGATGAATCCGATCATATATTAATGGCTGCAAAACAGAACGGAGGATTAAAATTAAAGCCCATAAAAGAAGCGGTTCCGGATGCATCATATTTTCAAATTAGATTAGTGTTGGCGAAATGTGGGGGTAATCGATGATATTAGAACAAGTTTTGCATAAATATTTTGGTTATTCTTCCTTTCGGACCGGCCAAAAGGAAATCATCCAGACAGTCCTTGCCGGAAAAGATACGATTGCGATGCTGCCCACAGGAACAGGAAAGTCGCTATGCTATCAGCTGCCGGGTTATTTATTGAAAGGGTCAGTTTTGATAATCTCACCGCTGTTATCTCTGATGCAGGATCAAGTCGAGCAATTGAAAGCGAATGGGGAGAAACGGGTGGTCGGACTGAATTCATTCCTGACATTTGATGAAAAGAAACATGTCTTATCAACCTTAAAAAAATATAAATTTATATATGCTTCACCGGAGAGGCTTGCGAATCCGGCTTTGATGAATAAATTAAAAAATATGGATATTTCATTATTTGTCATCGATGAAGCCCATTGCATCTCACAATGGGGACATGATTTCAGACCAGATTATTCCGGGTTGGGAAAAGTACGAATGGAGTTGGGATGTCCCGCAACAATGGCCTTGACAGCGACAGCCACCGAGAGTGTCAGGAAAGATATAGCCTCCAGTTTAAAGCTGAAGGATGCCGAGGAATGGATTTTCTCAGTGGATCGAAAGAACATCGGAATCTATGTTAAAGAACTTCAAAGCCATCAAGAAAAGTTCGATGAACTTCTTTATTTAGTGAAGAATCTGCAAGGCGACGGAATCATTTACTTTTCAAGCAAAAAGATGGCTGAGGAAGTAAGCGATTGGCTCGGAAGCTGCGGAATCAGAAACGTCGCAGCATATCATGGGGGAATGGATCAAGAACAAAGGATACTGATTCAGCAGCAGTTCTTATACGGACAGTTGAATATCATATGTGCTACAAGTGCGTTCGGTATGGGAATCAATAAAGATAATATTCGATACGTCATCCATTTTCATATGCCCTCTAGACTTGAATCCTACATACAGGAAATAGGAAGAGCCGGCAGAGACGGCAATCCGAGTGCTGCGATTTATCTTTCAGCACCGCATGATGAGCAACTCCCGATGCATCTAATCGATAATGAGATGCCATCTGAGTCACAGATTGAAGGGTACTCTTCGATGATGAATAAAGCTGAAAGTGAGAATGAAATTCGTCAGGTCCTTGATTTAACAGAAACCCAAGCCAGATTTTTAAATCATTTTTTTAAAAGTCACAGCGGGCAAAATGAGGATATTGATCTAGTTGAAGCGGCCAAGGGCTTCTGTGCGGAACGGTGCCGCGATAAATATGAGCAGCTTTCAATCATACAGAATTGGGTCAGTTCAAAAAATTGCAGAAGAGAGGGCATCCTTCACTTCTTTAACGAAGAGCTCGGACAAAAGCCATTGCTTTGCTGCGATCGATGCGGCCTGGATCTTAGTTCCTATTTCCATACAGAAAAAAACGGGATTGAAGAGGATTCCGAGATGGAGTGGGATCTGATTTTGAGAAATATTTTATTGGGTGATGTGGTCGAGAAATGAAAAAACAATCAGAAATCATCAAAAGCCTGACCGCCCAGGAACTTGCGTTTCATGTTTATTCTACTCAATTTGTCCTATTAACGATTTCCATTCTTTTAGGTATATTTTTATTTGATAGTGTTAGGGAAGTTTTTGAATTGTTCAGGTGGAATACTCGTTTTGTATTGTTAGGAATAACCATGGGCTCTGTTGTTGTTCTATTGGATATAGGCCTTATGAAACTTCTTCCTGAAAAGTACTATGATGATGGAGGCATCAATGAAAAAATTTTCAAAAACCGGACCATTCTTGAAATTCTTTTCTTTGCCATCACAATCGCCATATGTGAAGAACTCCTTTTCAGAGGAATCATACAAACACATACAAATTGGATTGTTGGCAGCATTATTTTTGCCCTCATACATATTCGTTATTGGGGACATTGGTATTTAATCGTTAATATTCTTCTGCTGAGCCTATTGATCAGCGGTTTATATGAATGGACGGATCAATCGCTGCTTGCCGTTATGTTCATGCATTTTATCATCGATTTTTTGCTGGGCATAGTGGTTCGGGAAAATGCAAAGAAAGCTTTAAAAGAAGGGATGAACCATGAGAACTGACGAATATCGGGATCAAGCTGAAAGGCTGCGAAAAAGAATCGACAAAATTGAACCGAGTCAATCGGAGCTCTCGGAAAACAAAACAAGGGGCACGTTGCCGCCTCGCAACGAACATCATAGGCAAAAAAAGAAAAAGACTAAATGGAATCCAAAGTTTCCATTAATCAAATTATTAATGCTTTCATTTATTTTACTGCCCATTTCTATCTTTGGGCTCTATACTTATTTTGAAAAACATCCGATCAGTACCCCTGTATTGAATAACGGCGTAGGTGAAGAAGTTTCTTTCTCAAGTTCAAGTGAAGATTCATCCAGTGAACATGTGTCTGCGAAAGAAAATAATGATATTGATGCCTCACCTGATGAAGCACAAGATAACAAAAACAATGGCGAAAATAAAAACGTCCAACAAAAAGACAAACCACAAGATTCATCTGCTGTGGATGTTAAGGATAAACCAGATTCAATTGCTGATGAAAAGAATGAAAACCAAAAAAAGGAAGATGAATTGAATGTGGTTGAGCATACCGTTCAATCAAATGAGACCATTTATCGAATCGCGATGAATTATTTCCATTCCAAGGATGGGATTGAGAAGATAAAAGAATATAATCACCTGCCAAGCAACGACATTGAAGTAGGACAAGTATTAAAGATTCCATTGCCGAAATGAATTTTTTCAAAGACCTTGAATCAAGGTCTTTTTTTTGTACTAGCCCTTATTGATTCTACATAAATTTTAGTAATAGGAGGTGGAAAATGGAATCATCAATAATCATGCTGGATGGGGACACGGACCAAGCCACAAAGCAAATGCTCGAAAATGTAGTGAAAAGAAAGAAAAAATATGAAAAGTATAAGAAAAGGCATTTAATTGTATTGTGGGCGGCAGTCTTTATTACATTTGGTTTTCTTTATTATATCTATAAAGCAATATTGATAAAATACTCATATTCGTTCGCAGAAGTCTTTTCTGTATTTGTGAATGCCCAGAGGAATATGTTTTTTTTATTGACCGCTGCTGGGCTTTTTGGATATGCTAAAATCCTTTACAATAAAAGGGAAAAAACTGAAAAAGAATATCATGCACTGCGCTGTGAAATCATTGATAAAAGCAAGGATCTGTGGCGGGATGACCGGTGGAAAAACCGGCACAACGTATTCGAAATGATGAAAAAAGAATATGATATCAATTTGTATCATGAAAGCAAATAAAATAAGAGAAGGAGGAAATCCTTCTCTTAAAATATTTTCTTTCGATCTCTTTCTTCCTTGAGGATCTCCACAGCCTCCCTGAAACGCTGGGAATGGATGATTTCCCTTTCCCTTAAGAAACGGAGTCCATCGTTCAAATCAGGATCATCACTCATATTGATGATCCATTGGTAAGTTGCACGAGCTTTTTCCTCTGCTGCAATATCTTCATATAGATCTGCAATCGGGTCTCCCTTGGCAGCGATGTAGGAAGCTGTCCAAGGCACGCCACCTGCGCTTTCGTAGTATAAAGCATTGTCGTGGTTTGCATAATGAGCCCCTAATCCAGCTTCTTTCATTTGGTCCGGGGTGGCATCTTTTGTCAATTTATAAACCATCGTAGCTATCATTTCAAGATGTGCAAATTCTTCTGTCCCGATATCCGTCAATAATCCAATGACTTTGTCCGGGATGGAATAGCGTTGGTTCAAGTATCGGAGTGCCGCTGCAAGCTCTCCGTCGGCCCCGCCATATTGTTCTATCAAGAATTTTGCCAGCTTTGGGTTGCAGTTTGATACCCTTACTGGATATTGAAGTTTCTTCTCATATACCCACATTGAATAACCTGCCTCCTATCATTACACCTGCCATGGCCAAGGTGCTTCCTTCCAGTCCCATGGATATTGTGAATAACTGTAGCCATAATTGGTCAATGCACCGAATTGCTTTTCAAATTGTTTTTTGATGTGTTTGCGGTTTTTGACAAAAGTATTGAACTGCTGGATTGCTTCCATGTCATCGGGATGGGTATCCAAGTACAAGGTCAGCTCGACGATGACAAAATCCACTGTTTGCAATTCTTCCAATAAATCATAATATTCCTGCGGGAGCTGCTTCATTCTGGAACATCCCCCTTTGTTCTCTCATATGGACTGTAGTAGGGATCATAGAAAGCCTTCCAAAGTGTACCGGTGCGAATTGCTTCCTTCGGTGTGAACTGAGGGAGATTCGGAGGTTGAAATCCCATATACAAATTTGGAGGAGTGGAATAGGTTTTAACTCTGATCGGAGGACAAGGATCAAATGGGCTTACATATGGGTTATAACTTTTATACCATGAGGACATAGATCATATCCCTCCTAAACATTTATCAATTAATTTTATGGCCAGCAGCAGAAATTATGTCATTTACTTTGGCTGTTATCTCAAATGTTGATGTCATTACAGTATTTTTGAAAAGGCTGTTTTCTCAAAGATTGCTTCTTTTAAAAAGTTTTCAATGAAATAACTCATCATATGATGATGATGATTGGAGCGGAGGGTGCCGGGCTTCGGAGGAACAGCGGGCAAGTTGGAAAAGCTGCGGGGCTGTGTCCAGGAGCTAGACAGGCGAGAGGCCACGGAGGCTCCCGACCCGCCTGCGGAAAGCGAAGACTTGCACGGAAATTAACAGCGGTATTTAAACAAAGCCAAACAATTAAATGAAAAAGCAGGGATTTATCTAGTTTTGTTGAAATATAAATGCAAAGTCGGATATTAATGATTATGAGGTGATGGTATGTTTGTAAAGAGTATTATGATCCCAAAGCATCAGTGCCATGTGATTCAATGGGATGACACGGTTGAAAAGGCATTAGCCGTCTTGGAGGAAATGCAGATCGATGGGCTTCCTGTTTTGAATGAAGGAAAATTTGAAGGAATTGTTACCCGGTTCAGCATTTTCCAAAGTTTCTTCCAATCGACAAAAGAGAAAAAAGAATTTTTAAATACAACTTTGGTGAAGGATGTATCGACCCACCAAGAAAAATATTTGAATGGCAGCGAGATTTTTGAAGATACATTATTGGAGTTGAAAGATTTTCCACTAATGGGTGTCATTGATGACAATCGAATGTTTCAGGGCATAGTCACTCGATTTGACGTATTGGAACAATTCCAAAGCGCCTTCGGAGTCAATCGAGCAGGTGTAAGGATAGCCTTCACATCAGTCGAGACAGAAGGACGGATTGCCAGACTGGCTGAGATCATTCAGCAATTCCATGAGTCGGTGATCTCGTTGATCACCTTTGATGAGACTGATAAATTAGTAAGAAGGATCGTCTTGAAGGTCGAAAAGAAAAATAATATCGAAAAGTTCATTAAAAAGCTGGAAAAGTCCGGGTTCAGAGTGTTGGATATACACGAAGAATAGAAGTAGTATGTAAAACAAATCCCTCTCATATATGTATATGGGAGGGATTTGTTTGTTTTTTCATTTGTTTAAGCTATTAATTGGGATAGTTTGCGGGTATTTATTCATTACATGGCTTCCACCTATAGACCCCTTTAACCTGTCTGGATTCATTGTCCAGCTTGTGTTGGATCCGATCAGGTTTTTTGCGGCCAGTACTGCATTCTTTGTCGGTTTCATCAATAATGCAAAGTTATTTCAACAAAATGCTCTCATGCTGCTTGGCACCAAAACCAAAAAACAGCAATTGGCTGGCATTGCTTTATTCTGTGCACATATCGGAACATATTTTTTCTTCATTCATTATGGAGCCTGGGAAGGGATGATTTTTTTCAGCTTTTCCATTGTTTATGGTATGATTTCAATAGATTTTATGGAAACGATTTAGGAGGACTGCATGGTTTATTTTTTTATGTCAATAATCTTGATTGGAATCATTTTACTTATATACATGTACGTGGAAGCAAAGCGAAATAGAGTGTTATTTCAGACCTTCTTATTTGAAAATTATCCTGATGGAGCAGATCCTCTAAGGATTTTCTTTATTTCTGACATTCATCGCCGAGTTATCCATAACAAAATCATCGATGAAGTGAAAAGCAAGGCGGATATCGTCATTATCGGCGGGGACTTGTTAGAACGCGGGGTTTCCATTCAAAAGGCGAAAGAAAACCTTTCTTTGCTAAAAGAAATTGGCCCCGTTTATTTTGTATGGGGCAATAATGACTATGAAGTTAATCATGAAGAGCTTGTTTCTCTATTTCATGAACTTGAAATTATTATATTGAAAAACGATTCAGTCCAGCTTTTGAATGATGGAGGAAATCACATTCATTTATTGGGTGTGGATGACTTGAATCAAAAGACCGCAAGGTTGGATAAAGCATTGGAAGGCTGCAGCAAGGAAAGCTTTAAGATTCTTGTCAGCCATGATCCGAAAATCATGAGAAGAGTCAAAAGCGATGAAAATATTTCTTTAATCCTGTGCGGTCATACACACGGAGGGCAAATACATATTTTCGGTTACAGTCCGTATGAGAAAGGGAAAATTTATGAGTTTGGCAAAGCCCGTTTGCTCATAAGCAATGGATACGGGACGACGGGGGTCCCACTAAGGCTGGGAGCCAAACCGGAAACTCATGTCATTACAATCCAGCATGGATGATTATTTTACAGATTTTATTCATAACCTATACAAATTTTACACAACCCTTTTCATCCATTATAATCATGAGAGAAAATGGTTTGACGTATGATATGGGGGATGAAAAATGAGCAATCATGAAGAAGGAAAGTATAACATCAAAGCAGTTTCCAAGATGCTTGGCATTCAGCCGGGGACTCTCAGGGCTTGGGAGCGCAGATATAATATGATTGCACCTGTTCGCAATGAATCCGGACATCGACTATATACAGATAGGCATGTAAAGATTTTAAAGTGGCTTGTTTCAAAAGTGAATCAAGGATTTACTATAAGCCAGGCAGTCTCATTATTGGACAAGCAGGAATTCCAAGAAAGCTCAGAAGAATATTTGCAGACTGATCGAGTGGCAGATGAACTTCTTCAAGCACTTTTAAACTTTGAGGAAGCGAAGGCCCAGGAATTGATCAACACTGCTTTTGCGCTGTTTACAATCGATAAAGTCATTATCGATATATTAGCCGGTTTGCTGGTCAAGATTGGTGATTTATGGGAAAACGAGAAAATTACAACCGCACATGAACATTTTGCAACCTCCATATTACGCTCGAGAATCGGCATGATTATGCATTCATTTCCTCACAATGGAATTCTTCCAAAGGTTGTGGCGGTGTGCGGTCCAGGGGAATGGCATGAACTTGGTCTTTTGATATTTACCTTATATGTGAGGAGAAAAGGCTTTGAAGTTATTTACCTCGGTACGAGCATAAAAGAGGAAGATCTCGATATAGTGCTTCAAACCGTGAATCCCAAATTTCTTTTTCTTTCATGTACAATGCGTGGAAACCTGGATAAGACTTTGAAAACCATCGATCATTTAAAAGAATCGTTCCCTGAAGTGGAGATAGGTGTAGGTGGTTTTGCTGTCGATACGATGAGTTCCGGTGTAAAGGAACACTATGTGGAGCATGTTGTTGGACAATCCAAAAAGGATTGGGACAATTGGCTGAAATCGAAGATGGCATAACATAGTATTAGACAAAGAACCTTATCAAGCCTTCGACATAGTATGGTGGAAAGAGCCATATTCAGGGGGCGGTGCACTATGAAATTGGAAAGACTCTCAACGAACAAAATAAAATTCTCGATAACATTTGATGAGCTTTCAGATAAAGGATTTCTTCAAGATGAACTTTGGAAGGAATCATTGATTTGGCATGAGCTCTTCGATGAAATGCTGGAAGAAGCGAAGAATGTCTACGATTTGGAAATGGCTGGTGCGGTTTCAGTTGAGATTTATTCACTTACCTCAAAGGAAATCGTGCTGATTCTTACATTGGATGCACTCGATGAAGATTATTATGAAGAATGGTCCGAAGAAGATGATGAATATGAAGATGAAGAAGATGCAGAAATCGACGAGGATTCAGCGGTCACATATATTTTTAAATCGATCGACGCAGTTGTCCTGCTTGCACAACGGCTTTCCTCCTCACCTGCCTTTAATAGTTCGCTTTATTGCGTGGAAAATGACTACTATTTAATCTTTGAAAAAATAAACGATTCAAGCCTTGATCGAATTGAAGCATTGAGCGAAGAATATGGATCATTGGCGAATAGGACGATGCATTACGTAATGGAATATGGGAAACTGCTCATTCAAAATCAGGCAATTCAAATACTTAATACACATTTTACATGAGAATAGAAACTTTATATAAGGGTTCATGATTGGACTCTTTTTTATTTGTCATGAATCATTTTTGGCAGCGCTTTCAAATATTCGCGAAAAAAATATTTTTATACTTTGCATAAATGTGTCAAAGGTGTATACTATGTCATGAAAGACGGACAGTAGTCCATTTAATTGGATTGATCGAACTAGGAGGGTTTACAGGAATGGTAGCCGAAAAGGGTGCTGAAAACACACACAACGAAGATAATCACGATGTTTTAAAGTCAACACAAACTGTTATCCACAATGCTTTAGAAAAGCTTGGTTATACGGAAGAAGTATATGAACTACTGAAAGAACCAATGCGGATGATGACAGTTAAAATTCCGGTTCGCATGGATGATGGAACTGTGAAGGTTTTCACAGGTTATCGTGCCCAACACAATGATGCAGTTGGTCCCACAAAAGGTGGTATTCGCTTCCATCCAAATGTTTCAGAAACAGAAGTAAAAGCACTTTCCATTTGGATGAGTTTGAAATGCGGTATTGTTGACTTGCCATATGGCGGAGGGAAAGGTGGAATCATCTGTGACCCTCGTGATATGTCATTTAGAGAACTGGAAAGATTAAGCCGTGGATATGTTCGTGCAATCAGCCAAATTGTAGGTCCCAATAAAGATATCCCTGCTCCGGATGTATTTACGAATTCGCAAATCATGGCTTGGATGATGGATGAGTATAGCCGAATCGATGAATTTAATTCACCTGGTTTCATTACAGGAAAGCCGCTTGTACTTGGCGGATCACATGGCCGTGAATCAGCAACAGCCAAAGGGGTCACGATCTGCATTAGAGAAGCTGCTAAAAAGAAAGGTATTCAGCTTGAAGGTGCTCGAGTCGTCATTCAAGGTTTTGGGAATGCAGGTAGCTTTTTAGCGAAATTCATGCACGATGCGGGAGCAAAAGTTGTCGGGATTTCCGATGCATATGGAGCCCTCCATGATGAAAATGGTTTGGATATAGATTATTTATTGGATCGCCGCGACAGTTTTGGGACGGTGACAAAATTATTTAAAAATACTCTTACTAATAAAGAACTTCTGGAATTGGATTGTGACATCCTTGTTCCAGCTGCGATCGAGAATCAGATTACTGAAGAAAATGCCCATAACATCAAAGCAGGCATCGTCGTCGAGGCTGCAAATGGTCCGACTACTTTGGAAGCGACGAAGATCCTGACTGAACGTGGAATTCTCCTCGTCCCTGATGTATTGGCATCAGCCGGCGGTGTTACCGTTTCCTATTTTGAGTGGGTTCAAAACAATCAAGGCTATTATTGGACAGAAGAAGAAGTCGAGGTAAAGCTCGAAAAAATCCTTGTGGCATCATTTGAAAATATATACAATACTTCCCAAACACGCCGTGTAGACATGCGCCTCGCCGCTTACATGGTCGGTGTGAGGAAAATGGCTGAAGCATGCCGCTTCAGAGGCTGGATCTAATAAAAAGTTGACCTTAACATTCAACTATGAGTAATGAAGAATATATTTTATTTTTACAGTCTTTTGGCAGGGGAATCGGCTAGACTCCTGCGGAAAAACGGAGCCAATTGCCCTGCGATTACGGAGCTTTACTTGAGAAAGCGTGAGCCATTTAAATTGCAACACTAAACAAAATCTCCTATCATATGATGATGGGAGATTTTTTAATGAAAGTAAAATTCCCTTTATACAAAGGATAATCAATAAAGATTCGTTGTTGTGCAAGGAGTGGAAAAAATGAAATATGAAGATAGTATCATCATTGGTGGTGGCCCGTGTGGATTGTCTGCAGCCATTGCGCTCCAGAATCATGGGAAATCTCCATTGGTGATTGAGAAGGGCAATATTGTCAACGCCATTTATCATTACCCAACCCATCAAACATTTTTCAGTTCAAGTGAAAAACTTGAAATAGGGGACGTCGCGTTCATTACTGAAGAACGGAAGCCGAAACGAAACCAGGCCTTGACTTATTACCGTGATGTAGTAAAAAGAAAAAATATTCGCATCAATCGATTTGAAGAAGTGAAGCAAGTATCCAAACAGGCAGATGGGACATTTGTGGTCGAGACTTCAAAGCAAACGTATGCATCCCCGTACGTTATCGTTGCGACAGGGTATTATGATCACCCCAATTATATGAATATTCCTGGTGAAAAACTGGATAAAGTGTACCATTATTTTAAAGAGGCGCATCCCTTCTTTGACACCGATGTAGTCGTCATCGGCGGAAAAAACTCAGCTGTAGATGCAGCATTGGAATTGAACAAGGCTGGTGCAAGAGTTACTTCATTATACAGGGGAAGTGAATATTCCAAGAGTGTTAAACCTTGGATCCTGCCTGAATTTGATGCATTGGTGCGAAACGGACAGGTTGACATGGAATTCAATGCGGATATTCTTGAAATAACATCATCTTCCGTTGTATATTCTGTCCGGGGAGAAAGAAAAGAAATAAAAAATGACTTTGTTTTTGCCATGACTGGCTATCATCCAGACCACAGTTTTATTTCAAAGATGGGTGTCAATATCAACGCTGAATCCGGAAGGCCGGAATATGACCCAGATACAATGGAAACGAATCAGCAAGGGATATTCATTGCCGGCGTTCTGGCTGCCGGAAACAATGCCAATGAAATCTTTATTGAAAATGGAAGGTTCCATGGTGAATTAATTGCTCAAAGTATTCAAGAACGGGAAAAGTAAGGAAATAAAGCCCCGCCTTCCTTGTATGTTGGGAGGCGGGGCTTTATTTTAGAGTGAAATTGTTTAAGTCATTGTTTGAAAATGGCCCGAATTTCGTTGGTATCTTTTGTATGAGACAAAGAAATGAGAAGTTTTAGCCTTGCTTTTTGTCCATTCAATCCATTTGAAAAGATGACGCCCATATCACGCAATTGTTTTCCTCCGCCATCATAACCGTATACATCCTGGACAATCCCATTGAAGCATCTCGAGACAATGACCACCGGGATATCATTTTCATGAAGCTTTCGAATCCCTTCAACTGCATCCGGAGGCAAGTTCCCTTGTCCAAGCGCCTCGATGACGACGCCATCGTATTGGAGCTGGTTAATCGCCAGAAGCAATGAAGAATCCAAGCCGGCATATGCTTTAATTAAGGCGACCCGATTGGAAACGTCTTTAATATCATATCGTTCTTTATAAGTAGGGGAATGGTGGAACATAACCCCTCGCTTGGTCACGATCCCAATTGGGCCATACTGAGGGCTTTGAAAAGTCGATACGTTGCTGGTGTGGGTTTTTGTGACATTTTTGGCCGTATGAATTTCATCATTCAACACGACTAGGACCCCTTTGTTTTTTGCTTCCTCGCTCGCAGCTACACGAAGGGAAGAAATAAGGTTGTATAGCCCATCCGAGCCGATTTCATTGCTTGACCTCATTGCACCGGTTACAACAATTGGAATATTAGCTTGTACGGTAAGATCCAAAAAATAGGCAGTTTCTTCTAGTGTATCCGTACCATGGGTGATGACTACCCCATCAATGCTGTTCAAATTATACTCTTCTTCTATAATGCCTTTCAAAGCCAGCATTTCAACCGGTGTTACGTGTGGGGACGGTAAATGAAAGGGTTCTTTTACAATTAAGTCACCTAGATTATTTAATTTCTCGGTTTGCGTCGTTAATGGGTTATTTATTCCAGGAATCACCGAACCTGATGAATCCTCCATCATGGAAATTGTGCCACCGGTATGTAAAATCAGTATTTTTTTCTTCATATCATTTCCTCCAGTTCGTCAGTGTACATATTTCCGAAAACAGAAAAGGATATTTCCATCCCTCCCATAACATGATACGATTAAGAAAACAGAAAGAAAAGAGGACTTTTTTATGCTGGTGATATTATCAGCTGGAATTGCACCAGGTCTTGCCCTTCTAAGCTATTTTTATTTGAAAGATCAGTATGAGGCAGAGCCGGTAGCGATGGTTTTTAAAGCTTTTATGTACGGAGCCATTCTTACTTTTCCGATTATGTTTATACAGTATGTATGTTCAGTTGAAAACATTTTTCCATTCAATTGGTCCAAAGCATTTCTTTCGGCAGGGCTGTTAGAGGAATTCTTTAAATGGTTCATTTTGATATTTACCGTATACCAGCATACCGATTTCAACGAGCCATATGATGGAATCGTTTATGGAGCAAGTGTATCACTTGGGTTTGCAACGGTTGAAAATATTTTATATCTTATTGCCAATGGTGTGGAACATGCTTTTTATCGAGCGCTTCTGCCAGTTTCCAGCCATGCATTGTTCGGAGTGATCATGGGCTTTTATTTAGGTAAAGCAAAATTCTCTTCAAGCGGCCATCAAAAGCGATGGATATTTTTTGCTTTTATCATTCCATTTATGCTGCATGGATTTTATGATTATACGATTTTAACATTCAATACTTGGATATATTACATGGTGCCATTCATGCTGTTTCTTTGGTGGCTCGGTTTAAGGAAAGTCAAACAAGCGCGTGAATTATCAGAGGAACATCATAAAAAACTAATATGGAAAGATAAAGGTTCAACCCTCTAAAGAATGGGTTGAGCTTTTTTTTGCGAAGATTATTTCCGTCAAGTTTGTTCCTTGCATCATGAGTATGGAAGGAAGGATGCTCTCTTTATGAAGGGCCTCATACGAAGTGAGGTCGTTTGATGTTGGCACAGGACAAGGAAAACTGCGTCGTGCCGAACTTACCTCTCCTCGGCTTCGATTGCAAGGGCTTACCTGACCGCTGATCCCTCCGGAGACTCGCTTCACCCGCTCCAATCAACATCCTATGATTAATTTTTATCAGGAAAGTTGTTAAAAACAACATTTTTTTAGTTTACATGCTTTGCTGAGGGCAATCATTTCTTCCCTCTTGGAGAAAGAAAGCTTCTTTTGAATAAAATGACTGCAAAAACAGAAACTACTGTTAATGTTAAAACATCATTTGGAGGTTCAGGCAAAATGAAGAATGGCACACTTTATGGAAAAGCACTAAGCAGCATCCTGATATGCGTCTTGTTGTTATCCCTTTCACCCATCAATCAACCTGCACAAGCATTTACGAATCAAGTGATCCAAAGAGGAGCGGTTGGTGATGATGTGATCGAGTTGCAGGCCCGTCTGCAATACATAGGGTATTATACAGGGCAGATCGATGGAGTATTCGGCTGGGGGACGTACTGGGCTTTAAGGAATTTCCAACAGAAGTTCGGACTTCCCGTTGACGGGCTGGGCGGTTTGAAGACCAGACAGAAACTTGTTAAAGCTTCACAATATGATGAACAATATGTCAAAAATCACATTAACACAGGGAAGAAATTTACCTACTATGGTGGCGTTGATCGTGGCAAACAGGGAGGAGGGGCAGGTACTGCAACGGGTGGAAACAAGGGCGCCGCCAAAAAGCCATCAACAGCCGCGAAATCTACAGCAGTCAATACACCTAACGGATATTCCCAAAATGATATCCAATTATTGGCGAATGCAGTGTATGGTGAGTCACGCGGTGAGCCGTACGAAGGACAAGTTGCAGTGGCTGCAGTCATCCTGAACCGAATTGATAGTCCTGAGTTTCCAAATACAATTTCGGGAGTGATTTTCGAGCCGGGAGCTTTTACTGCTGTAGCAGATGGGCAAATCTGGCTGACTCCGAATGAAACAGCCAAAAAAGCTGTTATTGATGCTATCAATGGCTGGGATCCATCAGGAAGTGCCCTGTATTATTTCAATCCTGCCACCGCCACCAGCGGATGGATTTGGTCAAGACCACAAATCAAACAAATAGGAAAGCACATTTTCTGTAAATAAACGAGGTGATAAAATGATTAGATCAATTTTGATTGCTATACTTGTAATCGGAGTTGCAGGAGCAGCGTATTGGGGTTACCAAGAGCATCAAGAAAAAAACGCCATCCTCATCAATGCGGAAAACAATTATCAGCGGGCATTTCATGATTTAACCTATCAAATGGATCTGCTCCATGATAAGATTGGGACCACCTTAGCAATGAATTCGCGCAAATCTCTTTCTCCAGCATTGACGGATGTGTGGCGATTGACATCCCAAGCTCATGGAGATGTGGGGCAGTTGCCGCTCACATTGCTTCCATTCAATAAAACTGAAGCGTTTCTTTCGAACATAGGAAACTTCAGTTATCGTACAAGTGTAAGGGATTTGGACAAGAAACCGTTGTCCGATAAAGAATATGCCCAATTGGATCATCTATATAAACAAAGTGAGGACATTCAAAACGAACTTAGACGCGTCCAACATTTGGTCATTAAAAATAAACTGCGATGGATGGACGTAGAAATGGCGCTGGCAAATAATCGCGAGAATGCAGATAATACCATCATTGATGGATTCAAAACGGTGGAAAAGAAGGTCGAAGGCTATGAAGAAACGAATATCGGCGGACCTTCATTTGTGAATTATCAAAATAAGGACAAAAACTATAAATATTTGAATGGAAAGACGATTTCCAAACAACAAGCCGTTGAAGTGGCTAGAAAATATGCAAGCATGCCCAAAACGAAAAATGTCAAAGTTACTGACAACGGAAAAGGTTCAGCCTATGACTTTTATAGTGTTCTTCTAAAAAATTCAAAAGGGCAGGAAGCCAGTCTTGATATTACCAAAAAAGGCGGATATCCTATCTATCTTATTCAAAGCAGAAAAATCAATAAACAGAAGATCAGTTTGAATGATGCAGCAAATAGAGCGGCTGATTTCTTGAAAAAGAATAATTATAAGGATCTTGAGCTGTTTGAAAGTTCCCAGTATGATACGATTGGTGTCTTTTCATTCGTGCAGACGGTGAATGGTGTCCGAATATATCCAGACGCAATAAAGATGAAGGTCGCCTTGGATAATGGGCAGGTTGTGGGCTTCGCTGCAGAGGATTTCCTCATGAGCCACCATACTAGAAACATTCCTAAGCCAACAATAACGAAAGAAGATGCAAAAGGATATTTAAATCCGAAATTGAAAGTGATGGAAGAACGTCAGGCAATCATCATCAATGAGCTTGGCGAGGAAGTGCTATGCTACGAATTTATGGGTACGCTTGGCAAAGATACCTATCGGATTTTTATCAATGCAAATGACGGCACTGAAGAAAAAGTCGAAAAACTGAAAAATGCTGAGCCGATATATCGAGACCTAGTCAAAAATAAAGCATAGTGATTCAAGTGATATGAGAAATCCTTCCCATAGACGAGGCTGAGACAAAAGAGTTTTTATAAGAGAAAAACCCGAACTATAATCCGAAATCTTTCCTTAGACTTCGGATTCGTTCGGGCTTTTCATGTTTAAGAATGTTTGTAGATTTTAGCTTATTCTAGCTGTTGATTGGAGTGCAAGACGAAGACTACGGCGGGAAAAGCGGTAAAGGGGAGACCCCGCAGGAGCGCAGCGACGAGGAGGCTCCCCATACGCCCGCGGAAAGCGAAGTCTTGCGCGGAAATCAACAGCGGTGTAATAGAAACTAAAACCATGTTTTAGATATTGTTCGTCTATAGAGTGGAATGAATAAGTTGTGGCCCAGCCTCGTTTCTTTATGCTGTTTACTTAAAGATTGTTGTTAAAATCCTACCGTCGAATCTGACGTGAAAATAGCTATTTAACTCGTTTAATAGGTAAAGCAACAAAGTACGAGAAAAACAGCCTTTTTTCAGGACCTGTTTGTGGATGAGTTCGGGATGTGCGAAACTCCGGAGAGGTAAGGGGGGGGGATCCTTTGTTGTACCAACTGAAAACGGAAAGTTGTAGAAAGATTTCGAAATAAATGACATAATGGAAAAAAATGATATTGATAAAATAGGAAGGAATAGATCTTCATGTTGAAAATCGGGTCGATATTGAATCTGGAGCCTAATAAAACATCACCAAAAGAAAAGTTCAAATGCAAAGTGCATGATATTCAGGAGTCGAAAATCCTCATTGATTATCCAGTAAATCTAGAAACAGACCGTACTATTTTTCTATTGGACGGCATGCAGCTGACAGCAAGCTTTGTCAATGATGACGGATCAGCTTTTATGTTCGAGACAGAAGTGCTTGGCAGAAGAAAAAATACCATCCCCCTTATTGTCTTGCATTTTCCCGGCAATGAGAAATTGATCAAGATTCAAAGGAGAAAATTTGTAAGGATTGAGACGTCCGTCGATGTTTCAGTAAAGCTTAATTTCAATGGGGCATTCGTTGAATTCACTTCGATCACGAATGACGTAAGTGCAGGAGGGTGTGCATTGATCCTCCCGAGGAATCACAGCGTAAAGAAAGGGATGGAAGGTAATATTTGGCTGGTGCTGCCGATGCAGTCAGGTGACATCCATTACTTGCACCTTCAATGCAAAGTTGCAAGGATCGGCGAGGAAAACCATAAACAGATCGCATCCATCCAGTTTGAAAATGTCCCCAACCATGAGCAGCAAATATTATTTCGATTCTGCTTCGATAGACAACTATCAATGAAAAGAAAAGGCGTGTTAAGTTAACCCAAATCCCGCTGAAATAATATTCTGCTGCTTAATGAGTCATTAAAGCTGGAAATAGTATAATATAATTTTTTCCCTCCCATACTAGATAAAAAGAAAAAGTGGGAGTGACGTCATGAGGACAATCGAAAGATGGATCATTAAATTAGCCATCATCCAATTCATTATTTTAATCATATCTCAATTCATTCTACATGACTTGCACATGTTCCCCCAAATGAATAAAATCATGTTATATGAGGGTGTTCAAAAATTGAACTATACTGAAATCAAAGAAACAATTGAAGGGATGACACGTTAATATCGTTCATTTCAGTCTGACAGGTTGAAACCTGTCTTTTTTGTTTTTCAATCTGAAGCGATGTTCGTATGCCATAATTCTATGGTAGAATAATGGAGACAATTATAGAATAAGCAAGAAGGAAAAGAATAGGTGGTCAAAATGGAAAAAAAAATTAAAATTGCAATAGATGGACCGGCAGCAGCTGGAAAAAGCACAGTCGCAAAAATTGTTGCTGAAAATTTCTCTTATGTATATATCGATACTGGTGCTATGTATCGGGCATTGACCTATTATGCTCTTCAAAAAGAATTGAACCTTAAGGATGAAGCGGAATTACTCAATGGTCTGCATGAAATCGAAATCATTTTAAGTCCTGGTGAAAATGGACAATCAGTATATATCAATGATCAAGACGTTACTTCAGAAATCCGATATGCGAATGTAACGAATCAAGTTTCCATTGTTGCAAAACATCGGATGGTCCGTGAAGAAATGGTGAAAAGGCAGCAGAAATTCGCCCAAAGCGGAGGAGTAGTGATGGATGGACGTGATATCGGTACACATGTTCTTCCAAACGCCGAACTGAAAGTGTTTTTATTAGCCTCCGTCGAAGAGCGGGCAAAAAGAAGACATGAAGAAAACCAGGCAAAAGGTTTTGAATCCAATTTAGAAATATTGATGGAAGAGATTGAGCGGCGCGATCAACTCGATTCAGAAAGAGAAGTTGCACCATTGAAAAAGGCTGAAGATGCAATAGAAATTGACACCACTTCCTTGTCGATCGAAGAAGTGGTAGCGAAAATCATTGACTTGGCGCAAGAAAGGGTTCGGTGAGGATGACTTTTTACACGATTGCGAGAGGCATCGTTGCAGCTGTAGTAAAACCTCTATATAGAATAGAAGTGATTGGGGCTGAGAAGATTCCTGTAGATGGTGGTGTACTGATTTGTTCTAATCATATCAATAATTTCGATCCACTTTCTGTGGGGACTTCAGTAAAGCGTCCAGTTTGTTTTATGGCAAAGGAAGAGCTGTTTAAAGTCCCTGTCCTTGGAAAGATCGTTGCCAACCTTAACGCTTTTCCTGTGAAACGGGGGATGAGCGACAGGGAAGCTCTCAGAAGGGGGCTTGCAGTTTTAAAAGAAGGAAAGGTTTTAGGTTTGTTTCCTGAGGGTACACGAAGTAAGACCGGCAAGCTTGGAAAAGGTCTGGCCGGGGCAGGCTTCTTTGCACTCAGGACTAATGCTGCAGTTGTACCTTGTGCGGTCATCGGAGAATACAAAGCGCTGAAAAAAGTAAAGGTGGTCTTTGGCGATCCCATTGATATGCTTCCTTTAAGAGAGGGAAAAGCATCAGCTGAAGAAGCAACCGAAGTCATCATGGCGTATATCAGCGACTTAATAGAAAAACATCAGAGATAAGCATCTTTACTTGACAAAAGACTCCATTTGTTAGAAGTTAATAGAAAGAGTATTTTTTTGAATAATGTGATTACTACTCACATTTGCATATTTTCAGCAGTTGGACTAAGGAGGAGTACATATGGCAGATGACATGAATCAAGTTGAGGTAAAATCCTTTGCAGAAGGTGATAAAGTAAAGGCAACAGTAACAAAGGTCGAGGAAAAACAAGTCCTTGTGGATATCGAGGGCAGCAAGCTTGACGGCATTGTTCCAATTAGTGAATTGTCTAGTCTTCATGTGGAAAAAGCTTCTGATGTAGTGAATGAAGGCGATGAATTAGACCTGATCGTAACGAAGATAGAGGAAGACTTGTTAGTCCTTTCCAAGAGGAAAGTGGACGCTGAAAAAGCTTGGGACGAAATGAAAAATCTTTTCGAATCAGGCAAGATATTCGATGCTGAGGTAAAGGATGTCGTGAAAGGCGGTTTGGTCGTAGACTTGGGAGTGCGTGGATTTGTTCCAGCTTCATTAGTTGAAGACTACTATGTTGAAGACTTTTCCGATTACAAAGGAAGAACTTTATCTTTTAAAATCGTAGAATTGGATCAGGAAAAAAACCGTTTGATCCTTTCACACCGTGCAGTTGTTGAGGTTGAAAAAGAAGAAAAGAAAAAAGATCTTCTAGAAAAATTGGAAGCCGGCCAAGTGCTTGAAGGAAAAGTTCAAAGAATTACCGACTTTGGTGCGTTTGTAGATATTGGCGGAGTAGATGGACTTGTCCATATTTCCCAATTATCGCATGAGCACGTTGAAAAACCTTCTGATGTCGTTTCTGAAGGTGATGCAGTCAAGGTCAAAATCTTGTCGGTGGACCGCGACAATGAACGAATTTCATTATCCATTAAAGAAACCCAACCTGGTCCATGGACGAACTTGAGCGAAAAAGCTCCAAAAGGCCAAGTATTGAATGGTGTTGTCAAAAGGATTGTATCTTATGGCGCTTTTGTTGAGGTTTTCCCGGGAGTTGAAGGCCTTGTGCATATTTCTCAAATTTCCCATAAGCATATCGCAACACCGCATGAAGTATTAAAAGAAGGTCAAGAAGTTGAAGTTAAGGTCCTTGATGTCAATGAGGGAGAGCAAAGATTGTCGCTCAGCATGAAAGAGCTTGAAGAAAAAGCTTCAACAGAAGACCTGAAATATGAAATGCCTGAAGAAAATACAGGTTTCCAATTAGGAGAAATGATTGGGGACAAATTAAAAGACTTAAAGTAATGGTGATTGTAATTGACAAGAGCAAAGCGTAAATTAGAGCATATTCAATATGCATTGACTACAGGGCAGAAACGCCGATCAGGCTTTGATGATATTGCTTTTGTACACCAAAGCTTACCTGAATTATCGATGAGTGATATACATCTAAACACGACAATAGGCGAACTTTCTTTAAGTTCGCCTATTTTTATCAATGCGATGACGGGTGGCGGAGGCGAAAATACAAAAGAGATCAATCAAAAATTAGCAGTGTCCGCTCGTGAGGCAAACGTCGCCATCGCGGTCGGTTCCCAAATGGCAGCAATCAAAGATAAATCCGAACGGTCCACTTATGAAATCGTCCGAAAAGAAAATCCGAACGGGGTGATCTTCGCAAACCTTGGAAGCGAAGCGACTGTTGCCCAGGCAGAAATGGCAGTGGAGATGGTTGAAGCAGACGCTCTGCAAATTCACTTAAATGTTGTCCAGGAGTTGACGATGCCTGAAGGAGACCGAGATTTCAAAGGGGCCCTTGACCGAATTCAGCATATCGCATCTGCTTTGCCAATTCCTGTTTTTGTGAAAGAAACAGGGTTTGGCATCAGCCAAGAAACGGCCATTAAACTTGCTTCTGCAGGTGCAGCAGGGATTGATGTCGGAGGCTTTGGCGGGACGAACTTTGCGGAAATAGAAAATGAAAGACGGCAGCGGAAACTCCACTATTTTAATGATTGGGGAATTCCTACTGCGGCTGCCATTGTGGAAGCATCCCGGACAAATTCACAATTGAGCATCCTTGGATCTGGAGGCATTCAGCATGCCGGGGATATTGTGAAGGCTTTGGCGCTGGGGGCTGATGCTGCTGGGATGGCTGGATTCATATTAAAGGTACTAACGGATGAAGGCGAAGAAGGATTGATTAAAGAATTGAATTTCATCCAAGAAGATATGAAAATGCTCATGTGTTCCCTTGGAGCTGCTAATATCCCTTCTCTTCAGAAAGCCTCGATGATTATCAGCGGAAACACCTACCATTGGCTGAGCCAAAGAGGATTCAATCCTGAACAATATAGCCGAAGGCAAATATAAAGGCTTGCCGGAAAGATGCTTAAAAATCTTTCCGGCAAGCCTTTTTGATTGTCTCAGTACCGCCAATTGTGTCTTATCCGTCACCCTCGCTGGCGATTTCTCGCTTCCTGTGGCCCTTCCAACGAAGTTGCTCCTTTTTTATTAAGTGCCTGATCTCGGTCGGATTCTACCCTTTTTGATGCCTTCAACTTTTTTTCCTGTCTGTCTTTTCCCATGGGACACCTCCTATCTGTAAGTTTTCCCAACAATATAACAATATGCAGGCATAACTTCTGAATTTTTTTTCCATAATGAAAATGAAAAGCAAAATCAGCCTCTAGCTGCCGGAGCTGGATTGGAATATTGGGAGGTGTGTCATGCCGGGAATATTTTATTTGTGGTTGTTGTGGGGAGTTTGGGTTTTGGGAACATTTTTTATGGAGAGAAATAAACGGGAGCGTTTTTTTCTTTCGTTCATTTCGCTTCTCCTGTTGATTACTTTTCCTTATGTAGTGGAATTCAAGGATTATCAGATACAAGTTCCTGCAATTATCTTGGCCATTATTTGTATTATTCAGATCTCAAAATATTCTTTTTTGGAAAAAATACATCTTTTGATTCGATATATTACCGTTTCTTTTGGCTATTCAGGTTTTTTATTCATGGCACTTTATGATCCTGTGTGGTTGATAGTTGAGAAGAAATATATGACAATAATTTTTTTGGTGATAATCATTCATTTGCTCGGATTTAAGGATCTGAAAAAAATGATGGTCTGTTTAATCATTTCAGTCACTCAAGGGGATATCATCTATTCTGTAGGGTTGGAGAGACTGGGGATTCCAACCGTGATCGGTGCACCTGATACGCTTGACACCTTGGCGCTTTCAAGCTTGGTCATCCTTATGGTTAAAGGATTTGCTGCAGCGGCATATTATTTAGAGTCGAAACAGCAGTTTGGAAAGAAACAAAAACAAATATGAAAATTATAGTATAATAAAAGACAGTAGAGATTATTGCCTATCCTACATTTTATTGATAGTATATAAAGGTTAGACCCTTCTGAATTAAGTAGAAGGGTTTTATTTATCGAAATTCACATTTGAAGGATAAATACAACAAAATTTTAATGAAACATGTCGTATTCAGAAAGGGTGAAGATCATGACAAAACCAGTTGTTGCAATTGTAGGACGTCCAAATGTAGGGAAGTCGACGATTTTTAATCGGATTGTTGGAGAACGCATCTCCATAGTCGAGGATATTCCCGGAGTTACCAGGGACCGCATCTATAGTAATGCAGAATGGCTTACTCATGAATTTAATATTATTGATACAGGCGGGATTGAAATCGGGGATGCTCCATTTATTGAACAAATCCGCCAACAGGCAGAAATCGCCATTGATGAGGCTGACGTCATCATTTTCTTGGTGAATGGCCGTGAAGGAGCAACAGCAGCAGATGAAGAGGTAGCGAAAATTCTTTATAGATCAAAAAAACCCGTTGTTTTAGCAGTCAATAAAGTTGACAATCCTGAGATGCGGGACCAAATATATGATTTTTATTCCTTGGGATTTGGGGACCCCCATCCGATATCAGGTTCCCACGGATTAGGACTTGGGGACTTGTTGGATGAAGTGGTAAGGGCTTTCCCTGCTCAACAAGAAGATGAATATAGCGAAGACGTCATTAAGTTCAGCTTGATTGGACGTCCAAACGTCGGGAAATCATCATTGTTTAATGCGCTTCTAGGTGAGGACCGTGTAATTGTCAGCGATATAGAGGGGACCACAAGGGATGCGGTCGATTCCGCATATTCCTTCGAAGGACAGGAATATGTCATTATCGATACTGCTGGTATGAGGAAAAAAGGTAAAGTTTATGAAAGTACTGAGAAATACAGTGTACTAAGGGCATTAAGAGCCATAGAGCGCTCTGATGTCGTCCTTGTGGTCTTGAATGGCGAAGAAGGGATAAGGGAGCAGGACAAACGTATTGCCGGATATGCCCATGAAGCGGGGCGGGCGGTCGTTATCGTCGTCAACAAGTGGGACGCAGTTGAGAAAGATGAGAAGACCATGAAGTTATTCGAACAAAATATTCGCGAGCATTTCCAATTTTTGAGTTATGCCCCGATTGTATTTGTTTCGGCCAAGACGAAAAAGCGTCTGCATACCTTGATGCCTGTCATCGACATGGCAAGTGAAAATCATTCATTAAGGGTCCAATCAAGTATCTTAAATGAAGTCATTATGGATGCCATTGCAATGAACCCGACTCCAACCGATAAAGGGAAACGTTTGAAGGTGTTTTATGCAACTCAAGTTGCCGTGAAGCCGCCTACTTTTGTCATTTTCGTCAACGAACCAGAACTTATGCATTTCTCTTATGAAAGATTTTTAGAAAATCGTATTCGTGAAGCGTTTGGTTTTGAAGGAACTCCGATTCGTATTATTTCAAGACATCGGAAATAATATTTGAAGCAGGTGAAAAAGGATGAAGCAGTCAAAAAAAATTGCGGTATTAGGAGCTGGAAGCTGGGGGACCGCATTGGCTATGGTTTTGGCGGACAATGGGCATGAAGTTCGTTTATGGGGGCATAATCCCAATCATATCAAAGAAATAAACGAGACGGGAATTAATCAAAAGTATCTTCCTGATATTGCTCTCCCTAAGGGGATCGTCGGGTATTCTGATTTAATTGCAGCAATGGAAAATGTTTCGACCATCATTTTGGCTGTGCCGACTAAAGCTATCAGGGAAGTGTTGAAAAAGGTACAGGCCATAATTGCAGATGAGGTCACGATTGTTCATGTAAGTAAAGGGATTGAACCAGACACCCATCTCCGCATTTCAGAGATGATCTTAGATGAGATGCCTAAAAGCCTTCTAAAGGACGTTGTCGTCTTATCAGGGCCAAGCCATGCCGAAGAAGTCAGTTTGCGGCACCCGACCACGGTCACCGTTTCTTCTGAAAATATGGACGCAGCCATAGAGATTCAAGATCTTTTCATGAATCATCATTTCCGGGTATATACCAATCCAGATATTATTGGAGTGGAAATAGGCGGGGCCTTGAAGAACATTATCGCCTTGGCAGCAGGAATTACAGATGGTTTGGGTTATGGAGATAATGCCAAGGCTGCGCTGATCACTAGAGGGCTTGCCGAGATTGCCAGACTGGGAACGAAGATGGGAGCCAATCCATTGACATTCTCAGGACTCACCGGAATCGGGGATTTGATCGTTACTTGTACAAGTGTGCACTCCCGAAACTGGAGAGCAGGCAACATGCTTGGCAAGGGATATAAGTTGGATGATGTCCTTTCAAGCATGGGAATGGTTGTAGAGGGCGTTAGGACGACAAAGGCAGCATATCAGCTTGCCAAAAAATTTGAAGTGAATATGCCCATCACAGAGGCTTTATACCACGTGCTCGTCAACGGAGAAAATCCAAAGGATGCAGTTGACCAACTCATGGCACGGGGAAAAACAAATGAAATGGATGATTTGGTAAATATTTTGGATGAACGTATATTCGAAGAATAGGCATTCGATGATGCGAAGTTCAAAAACTCGCATATGATGTATTTGAAGAATATTTGCTTCCTAACAGGGAATGGGTAATTGTCAAATAGGATGGGGCATGCAAAATAGCATGCCCCATTTTTTGTTCTATTTGTAACAGTCGCTGCCTGTGAACCGGGATTTGGACGTCATGCAATTCAAAGTTGTGCAGGATTTGCAAAAAATAGAATGGTTTCAAGTTGTTTTTAGAAATGTCATATTCTAGCTTGGCCCCGTATGATATAATAGCTTCGGAAAAAGGAGGGGTGCGTATGTCTGAAGGAATGTTAAAGATGTGGATATCATTCGCCGCGATGGGGCTGATGGCTCTATCGATCTTATCGATATACTTCAGCAGATATAAATTCAAGAATAGGATGTTGAAATTTCTTACTGCATTCATTGCATACATATGTTTAATTGTAGGCGGACTATTCATGGTCTATGTTGTTTTTTCAAATCCCAATGGCTGACAGTCCGAAGAATAAATTTAGCATAAGAAAGGGTGAGGCTAGCGTTGAAATCATGGTTGAAACTTTCCCTTCTATTTGCACTGGTTTTAACATTGAGCGGCTGCATGTATCCTGATGAAAATCTGTCAAAAAATCAAGTTCCTTATAAAGAACAGATCCAATCTGTCCAAACAGCAGTCAATCAATTCAGAGAAGCAAATGGAGGGATATTGCCAATTAAAACCAGGGACGCATCAACCCCCATTTATCAAAAATATCCGATTGATTTCCATCGTATAACACCAACATATATGGCGGAACCACCTGGGAATTCCTTTGAAAGCGGCGGGATATTTCAATATGTATTGATAAATGTAGAAAAAGATCCGACCGTGAAAATCTTTGATTTAAGAATTGCAGATAAGATCAGGGAATTGAATATCAGAATCCATGCTTTGGATTATCCTCCCTTCAAAGCTGAGGTTGCCAATAATGTGTATTCCCTTGACTACAAACAAATCGGCTATAAAGAAGAACAGTTTGTCACTTCACCGTACACACAAAATAATCTGCCATTTGTCATAAATGGAAGCGGAGACATATTTGTCGATTATCGCAGCGACCTTTTTGACGCACTGAAAAAAGAAAAGAATCTTTCCTTTAAATCCGGCGATGATATCAGGTCCATTTTGACGAAAAACTCGGACTTTGTTCCGGCGTACTCATTGCCCTATACGGTAGACGAAAAAAATGAACCTATCTTTATGACAAAATAGGCATAACCCTTCTCCAGCAAAATATATTGTTGGAGAAGGGTTTCTTTTTTGATTTTTAATAGAATAAGGGGGAAAAATTTATTATTTTTGTCATATCACAATAGGACAACATCATAAACATATACTGTCTAAAAATATTTTACGGATGAAATATCCCGGAACTCATTGAATGGGAGGGAATCTCTTGGAAAAGGTAGATATTTTTAAAGATATTGCCGAACGAACAGGCGGTGATATTTATTTAGGTGTAGTAGGTGCAGTAAGAACAGGAAAGTCGACATTCATCAAAAAATTCATGGAATTGGTCGTTTTGCCCAACATCTCCAATGAAGGGGAGCGTGCCCGTGCTCAAGATGAGCTGCCACAAAGTGCGGCAGGCAAAACCATCATGACGACAGAACCAAAGTTCGTTCCAAATCAAGCCATATCAGTTCATGTCGATGAAGGGCTTGAAGTGAATATCCGGCTGGTGGATTGTGTGGGATATACGGTACCTGGTGCAAAAGGATATGAGGATGAAAACGGTCCGAGAATGATTCACACTCCTTGGTACGAAGAGCCGATTCCATTTCATGAGGCAGCTGAAATTGGTACAAGGAAAGTGATTCAAGAACATTCAACGATTGGTGTAGTCATTACGACAGATGGAACAATCGGCGAAATTCCCCGCTATGATTATGTGGAAGCGGAAGAACGAGTGATCGAAGAACTAAAAGAGGTTGGGAAACCTTTTATCATGGTCATCAACAGTGCGAGGCCGCACCATCCCGAAACAGATTCCTTGCGCGTGAAACTGTCTGAAAAATATGATATCCCAGTCGTGGCCATGTCGGTCGAAAGCATGAGAGAGGGGGATGTCATAAATGTCCTACGTGAAGCACTCTTTGAATTCCCGGTTCTTGAAGTAAACGTAAATCTGCCAAGTTGGGTTATGGTGCTGCGTGAAAATCATTGGTTAAGGGAGAATTACCAAGAAGCGGTAAAGGAAACAGTCAAGGATATTAAGCGGTTGCGTGATGTGGATCGTGTTGTTCAATATTTCAGTGATTTCGAGTTCATTGAGAGAGCAGGGCTTGCAGGGATTGATATGGGCCAGGGTGTTGCAGAGATCGACCTATATGCTCCTGACGAGCTGTATGACGAAGTGCTGAAGGAAATTGTCGGAGTTGAAATTCGGGGGAAAGACCATTTATTGGAACTGATGCAGGATTTCGCTCATGCAAAAGCAGAATATGACCAGGTGTCTGATGCATTGAAAATGGTGAAACAAACAGGATATGGCATTGCAGCACCATCCTTGGCGGATATGAGCCTGGATGAACCGGAAATCATTCGGCAAGGCCATAGATTTGGCGTACGCTTGAAGGCTGTAGCTCCTTCGATTCATATGATTAAGGTCGATGTGGAATCAGAGTTCGCCCCAATCATTGGGACGGAAAAACAAAGCGAGGAACTTGTTCGCTACTTAATGCAGGATTTTGAAGATGACCCACTTTCCATTTGGAATTCGGATATTTTCGGGCGCAGCCTCAGTTCTCTTGTAAGGGAAGGGATTCAGGCTAAGCTGTCACTTATGCCTGAAAATGCGCGCTACAAACTAAAAGAGACACTGGAGCGAATCATCAACGAAGGCTCAGGTGGTTTGATTGCTATCATATTGTAAAAATAAACAGACCAAACGTCCAAAAGGCGTTTGGTCTAAGACTGTATCAATCTCGTAGAAGCGGGCTTGATACAGTCTTTTTTTATTACTCTAAGTAGCAAGGATGATTTACTCCGAGGGCGGGACCCGAACTACTTTTTACACATGGTTTTGTTCAGGTTGTTTTACGAGCTGTTCCAGGTCATCTGCGAACGTCTCTTTAAGTATTTGAACATGCGAATGGGGTCAATTGCGTTCCGGCCATTATCAAGACAATACTTATCCTTGAGCTTGTCGATAACAAAGGTAAATTCGACAAGATCATTCACCTTGCGTAATAAATTATCCTTTGGCACGATAAGGTCATAGAGACCAATATATTAGGACTTAACTTGATCGATTGTTGTATGGGCATCATTGGAACAAGACATCTCGAATAGAATATCTCTATTATAAAAAAGAACGTCCAAATCCCTTGAAAAGTTAGTGGATTTGGACGTTTTATAATTTTAAAAGTTAGGTTTGAAGCCCTAGTTGGTTGATTGGAACAGGAGGTGCTAGACTCCTCGAAAACACATGCGTATTTTTTTGTGCGGTGTTATTTCAGGGAAGTGAATTCAATGTCCTGCGGGATAAGCGTGACATGTGTGTCCCTGCAGGCGCTTTAGCGCGAGGAGGCTCGCCGCAGCCCTGCGGAAAGCGAAGCAACCTGGAGTGGAAATCAACCGGCCGATTTTTCAAAGCTATCCTTTAGGCGGTTTTTCAGTCGCCGCGGTCATTTTTTATCCATTTTTTCGGTTGACTTATTACATTTATGTTTCAAATAAGAAAAGATTCCCATTAATTGTGGAATTATTCTTGCTAAGCCAAATTTATTATGATAATCTTTTAACAGAATTGTTGTTGATGCCTTATACATCCACGATTCATGCGGTTTTTAAACATTTTTATGTATAGAATCCGTCAAAAATGTTTACAAATGTAATTAATAAGGAAACACAATTGATGAAAGACCATTTGGGAGGAGGTGAAAGGCATGAATAAGACAGAATTGATCAATGCTGTTGCAGAAGCAACTGAATTATCTAAAAAAGATGCTACTAAAGCAGTTGATGCTGTTTTCGAATCTATTCAAGATGCTTTAGCAAAAGGTGATAAAGTACAACTGATCGGATTCGGTAACTTCGAAGTTCGCGAACGCGCTGCACGTAAAGGACGCAACCCGCAAACTGGTGAAGAAATCGAAATCGCAGCAAGCAAAGTACCTGCATTCAAACCAGGTAAAGCGCTTAAAGAAGCTGTTAAGTAATTACATATTTCTTAAGCGTAGAAAAGAGGGCTGCCTGCAAAGGCGGCCCTCTTTTTCATAAAGTCATTTGTTATGATGTCCAGGTATGGAGAATTTATTCTTTTTTTCAGAACACTCGACTTTGCCGTGAATAATGGGTTGTGCTAAGATAAACAATGTTATTATCATATTGAATTAGCAGAATTCTTTAGGAGGAAAGGTTATGGCAGAGGTCAATCGTGCGCAGATCGAAGAGGCTGTGCGTTTAATATTAGATGCTATTGGCGAGGATCCACAAAGAGAAGGGTTGGAAGATACCCCTAAAAGAGTGGCTAAAATGTATGAAGAGGTATTCAGCGGATTAAACCAAGATCCGAAGGAATATTTTGATACCATTTTTGGGGAAGATCATGAAGAACTGGTTTTAGTCAAGGACATTCCATTCTATTCCATGTGTGAGCATCATTTAGTCCCGTTTTATGGGAAAGCCCATGTAGCATATATACCGAAGAACGGAAAGGTTACCGGGCTGAGTAAGCTGGCACGGGCAGTGGAAGCAGTGGCAAAACGGCCACAGCTTCAAGAAAGGATTACAGCAACTGTAGTCGAGGCGATTATGGAAAAGCTTGAGCCGCATGGTGCCATGGTGGTTGTCGAGGCAGAACATATGTGCATGACCATGAGGGGCGTCAAGAAACCTGGTTCAAAGACCATTACGACAGCCGTACGAGGGTCATTTGCTGAAGATCGACAGGCAAGGTCTGAAGTCCTTTCGCTGATCAAGCAATAAAATTGAATGTAACGGAAGCTGACTCCTAGTGACTGGCCGCGATCCTATTTTCAACAGCATGTTGTAGGATGAAGAAAGAGTCCGTTGTTCAAGAGTCAGCTATTATTCTTTTATAGAGGTGAGTAAATTGAAAGCGACATCCAATCAAAGCGATTATGTCGTCATAAAAGCAATGGACGACGGGGTCAATGTCATCGGATTGACAAGGGGCACAGACACAAGATTTCATCACTCCGAAAAGCTCGATAAAGGGGAAGTGATGATTGCTCAGTTTACAGAACACACCTCCGCCATTAAAATAAGAGGGAAAGCGAAAATCATGACGAGCATGGGTGAAATCGAAAGTGAGCATAAATGATTGATACACCATGGCGAATGTGCATTTCTCTCATGCCATTCGCTAGCCTTATCGAATTTATGATATAATTAGCAATGGCTTATACATATGAATGGATATTTTTCTGTACAGAAATGGGGAAAAAGGGTTATGAATTTGCAACAGAGCATGCAGCAAGTAGCGATTTTGAAAGAAAATCTGCAAAATAGGTTATCACATACATATCTTCAGCAATTCATTGAAAATCCTGTGATTGATGAAGACCGTATTTTGTTTTTTCTTTCGAGCATCCAGCATCTAGAATTAAAAGCTTCAGAAATAGAAAAATATGTTACTACGGCGATGCTGATACAAATAGCCCTGGATACCCATGAAAGAATAAATAACCAAAAGGAATCCCACTTCAAGAAACGGCAGCTGACTGTGCTTGCTGGAGATTATTTCAGCGGGCTATATTATAAGCTTTTGGCGGATGGAGAAAATGTGACTCTTGTCCGTACATTGGCACAAGGGATTAAACTCGTAAATGAACATAAAATTGCAATCTACGATAAAGAATGCCACTCCATTGAAGCATTCATGAACAGTCTGAAAAAAGTGGAAACTGCTATTTTAGAAAAGTTCTGTGAATACTTTAGCGAAAGAGAGAATCTCATACTTAAAATTGGTGAACAATTCTTATTCTTAAAGCGTCTGCTTGCAGAGAGGGAGCATTTTCTTAAATGGGGTACGTCCATATTGTTTGATGGATTAAAGAAGTTTTCTTTTCCGAAGCTTGATATGAAGCATGGGTTGTCGGATGAACAACAGAGGCTGCTTTTGAGAATATGCGAAAAGTATATCGACCATACGAAAGATATTCTTGAACAAATGCTTCTTTCGATTCCCGCACCAAATGAATATATCATTGAACGAATACAGCAAATAACGAAAAGACGGCCAGCGATCACTAATTTATTTGCAGAGGAAGGTTAAGCAATGCAATCCAAAGAGCAACGTGTTCACCATGTTTTTGAAAAAATTTACGATAATTACGATAAAATGAATTCCGTCATCAGTTTTCAACAGCATAAACGATGGCGAAAAGATACAATGAGGCAAATGGGTGTGAATCAAGGGGCCAGTGCATTGGATGTTTGTTGTGGAACTGCCGACTGGACGATCGCTTTGGCTGATAAGGCCGGTAAGAGCGGAAAAGTGGTCGGGCTGGATTTCAGTGAAAATATGCTCAAAATCGGCAAGGAAAAAGTGAAAGATTATCCGCAGATAGAACTTGTTCATGGCAATGCAATGGAACTGCCGTTTGAAGACAATACATTTGACTACGTCACCATCGGGTTTGGGTTGAGAAACGTCCCTGATTACCTGACGGTGCTGAAGGAAATGAACAGAGTATTAAAGCCGGGCGGTATTGCTGTTTGTCTGGAAACCTCGCAGCCGACCATGTTTGGCTACAAGCAATTATATTATTTGTATTTTCGTTATATCATGCCGGTTTTTGGCAAGCTGTTTGCCAAAAGCTACAACGAATATTCCTGGCTTCAGGAATCGGCAAGGGATTTTCCTGGCATGCAAGAATTAGCGGATATGTTTGAGGACGCGGGATTCAAACAGGTACGTTTCAAACCATATAGCGGCGGCGTAGCTGCTATGCATATGGGGCAAAAAGACACGAATTCATAAGCTAGGTGGAAATGGTATGAAACTTAACATGATGTATTCGTTTTTGAAAGCGGATATAGATTTAATCGAAAAAGAATTGGAAGCAGCCATCGAATCCCATTCCCCGCTGTTGAGTGAGGCTTCGCTGCATTTACTTCAAGCGGGCGGAAAACGTATTCGCCCTGTTTTTGTTTTGCTTGCAGCGAAGTTCGGTGAATACGACATCCATATCACCAAGAATGTCGCTGTCGCATTGGAGTTGATCCATATGGCTTCCCTTGTTCATGATGATGTCATTGACGATGCCGAACTCAGAAGGGGAAAGCCTACCATAAAAGCAAAATGGGATAATCGGATTGCCATGTATACGGGTGATTATATATTCGCCAAATCATTGGAATATATGACGAAGATTGAACATGTCGAAGCCCACAAGATCCTGGCAAATACAATTGTTGAGGTTTGCATTGGGGAAATTGAGCAAATCAAAGACAAATACAGATATGATCAAAATTTAAGAGATTACCTCCGGAGAATCAAGCGGAAAACCGCATTGTTGATAGCAGTAAGCTGTCAGCTTGGTGCGATTGCTTCCGGTGTTGATGAACAGATCCACAAAAAGTTGTTCCTTTTTGGATATTATGTCGGAATGTCCTTTCAAATAACAGATGATATTCTGGATTTCACTTCCACGGAGAAAGAGTTAGGAAAGCCTGCTGGCAGTGATTTATTGCAAGGGAATGTCACTTTGCCTGTATTATATGCCATGAAGAATGAAGAGGCGAGAACCCGTATCACTCTGGTCAATGAGGAGACATCCAAAGAAGAGATGCTGCATATCATTGAATTTATTAAATCTACGGATGCCATCGAGAAATCTCACGCACTAAGTCAGCGCTATTTGGACAAAGCACTTCACATTCTGGAAGGATTACCGAACGGACGCACAAAAAAAACATTCAGGGATATTGCAAACTACATAGGCAAGCGGAAATATTAGAAAATTTAAAATGGAAACGTTGCCAAAACCATCAATCAATGTTAAGATTTTCGTGGGTTGTCCAAACAGCCAGCACATATACATACTAGGAGTGGAATGAAAATGGAAAAAACATTTTTGATGGTCAAGCCTGATGGCGTTCAACGAGCACTGATCGGTGATATCGTCGCTCGTTTCGAGAAAAAAGGGTTTCATTTAGCAGGAGCAAAATTAATGAGCATTTCCAAGGAATTGGCTGAACAGCATTATGGCGAACACAAAGAGCGTCCATTCTTTGGGGAGTTGGTTGATTTTATTACATCTGGCCCTGTATTTGCAATGGTATGGCAAGGTGAAAATGTAATTGCAACTGCACGTCAAATGATGGGTTCAACAAATCCTAAAGACGCTGCACCTGGAACAATCCGCGGTGACTTCGCTTTAACAGTAGGTAAGAATATTATTCACGGTTCTGATTCTCCTGAAAGCGCCGAAAGAGAAATCGGACTTTTCTTCAAGAATGAAGAACTTGTAGAATACAAAAAATTGATCAACGAGTGGATTTACTAATAATCAAAGAGGCTGATTTAAAAGATGGTTAATGACCGATCTTTTGGAGTCGGCCTCTCTTTTTTTGGTCTTTTCTCAAAGGTTGTTGTTTTTAACAGTTTTTTCTTTAAAATAACTCATCATATGAGCGGAAGGTGCGAGACCCCCGAGGGAACAGCTGGCGCGGTGAGACCCCGCAGCGAAGCGAGGTGATATAGGGCGGATGTTAGATTAAGTTCGGCACGCCGTGTGCCAGCATCGAACGACCTGACTTCGTGTGATGCCCCTCGGAAAGCGAGCATCCTGCAACGGAAATCAACCTTACACCACCTTTGATGAATAGCAACAAACTTTACAAAGATAGCGTTTTTTGACCATTTTTTGAATCCGTCCTTAATCAGATCAACTATAATTGTTTTAAAAAAATTGCCCCCACAATCAATCCTGAATTAGGTATAATTAGAATAATATACATATTACATATCGTTGGGGGAAAAGGAATGCCTGAGGATTACCTAGACTTTGTACAAAATATCAAACGCAGAACGGGAATCGATTTAGCCTTATATAAGGAAGGTCAGATGAAGAGGAGACTCACTTCTTTATATGAGAAAAAAGGATTTGAGTCATTCAAGCATTTTTATCAAGAAATGCAGTCGAATGCTGATTTGTTTCATGAGTTCCTCGATCGAATGACCATCAACGTTTCTGAATTTTATCGAAATGCAGCAAGGTGGCATGTTCTTGAAACGAAAATATTGCCACGGCTCCTTTCTGAAAAAAGCTCTCTGAAAATCTGGAGTGCAGCATGTTCGACGGGGGAAGAGCCCTATACAATTGCCATGATCCTTTCAAAATTCATGCCTCTCTCCAAAATTAAAATCATTGCAACTGATATTGATGAAAATGCGCTTAACAGAGCAAAGGCGGGGCTATATATCGAAAGGTCCCTCAATGAAGTGCCCAATGAGATGAAAGCAAAGTATTTTACGAAAGATGGGCATATGTTTAGGGTATCTGATGAAATAAAAAAAACGGTGAATTTTAAAAAACATAATTTGCTAGCAGATCCATACGAGCAAAATGTTGACATCATCGTTTGCCGTAACGTCTTGATTTATTTTACTGAAGAAGCCAAAAATTCTATCTACCAAAAATTCAGCGCATCCTTGAAATCCGGAGGAGCATTATTTGTTGGCAGTACAGAGCAGATTTTTAATCCGGCTGTATTCAACTTCGAAACTGAGGATACCTTTTTTTATAAGCGGCTGCCATGAATGATATCGATGGCAGTGAGCCACCTTCGTTTTGGATGGCAGCAAATTGTTGATTTCAAGGAAGATAGTAAAAAACATTGTAGTATGATGAAAGTCCCCCGATACCCGTATGTAAAATGGACAAGCGTCTGTTCCGGGGATTGCAGGGGACTTCTTTTGGATAATAGCCTTTATTTGAAAAAATTTTTTTAAATCTATACTATGTAGAAACAATAAAGTTATGTTATAGTGGAAAAATATAATCCTTTAGCGAGTTGAAGGGGGAAAGAGTTTTGAGATATATAACAGCAGGTGAGTCACATGGACCACAATTGACAACAATTATTGAAGGGATGCCGGCAGGGATGCCGCTGCTAGCCGAAGATATCAACCAAGAATTGGCAAGAAGGCAAAAAGGATATGGCAGAGGCAGAAGAATGCAAATTGAGAAGGATCGTGCGAATATCGTCGGAGGGGTAAGGCATGGCCATACGCTTGGTTCACCTCTTGCATTGACGGTTGAAAATAAAGATTGGACACATTGGACGAAGATCATGGGCATCGAGCCATTGAGTGACGATGAAGCAGAAGAAGTAAAGCGGAAAATACAGCGGCCTCGTCCTGGTCATGCTGATCTGGTAGGCGGCATGAAATATGGACATCGCGATTTAAGGAATGTGCTCGAACGTTCTTCTGCACGAGAAACGACCGTAAGGGTGGCGGCTGGTGCTGTAGCGAAGAAGCTCTTGAAGCTGTTGGGGATCGAGGTTGCTTCACATGTTAGGGAAATTGGCGGTGTTAAAGCAGAGGATTGTTCTTATACCTCCATTCAGGAACTTCAAGAGAGAACTGAGGAATCCCCGGTTAGATGCTTGGATGACGGTGCAGCACAAAAAATGATGGAGGCGATTGATACTGCGAAAAAAAATGGCGATTCAATCGGAGGCATCGTTGAGGTAATCGTAGAAGGTATGCCAGCTGGGGTCGGAAGCTATGTTCATTATGATCGAAAGCTGGATGCGAAGGTTGCCAGGGCGGTCATGAGCATCAATGCTTTTAAAGGAGTCGAGTTCGGTCTTGGGTTTGAAATGGCCCATAAGCCAGGTAGCGAAGTACATGATGAGATTGCATGGAATGAAAAGGATGGCTATTATCGCAAAACGAATCGCCTTGGTGGTTTTGAAGGCGGAATGTCCACCGGCATGCCAATCGTCGTAAAGGGTGTCATGAAGCCGATTCCTACACTGTATAAACCACTTCAAAGTGTGGATATTGAAACGAAAGAGCCTTTCTCTGCAAGTATCGAAAGGTCTGACAGCTGTGCAGTACCTGCTGCTGCAGTAGTTGCTGAAGCGGTTGTAGCATGGGAATTGGCAGCAGCAATTATCGAACAATTCAACAGTGATCGATTTGATGCATTGGTCAAAACCATTGATGAGCATCGCCAATACACTGAGGAGTACTAGGATGGAAAAGCTGCAAATATTGACAGAATCAAAGAAGTACCCAGTTTTTATCGGTGAAGATAGTATTCAATCAATCAGTGAATTGTTGAAAGACAATGTCGGGGCTTATTCGAAACTATTGATCATTACCGATGAAACGGTAGCCAGCCTTCACCTGGAAGTCCTGCAATCTTACTTGAAGGAAAATGGTCAAGCAGCTGTGCACATTGTACCGGCAGGTGAGAGCTGTAAGACTTTTAAGGTTTATGAAGATTGTCTGTCTTTTGCAATCCAAGAAGGACTTGACCGAAAATCTGTGATTATCGCTTTTGGCGGTGGTGCAGTTGGCGATCTGGCAGGTTTTGTAGCGGCCTCTTTCATGAGGGGGATCAGATTTGTTCAAGTGCCAACCACGATCCTGGCACATGATAGTGCTGTCGGCGGCAAGGTCGCAATCAATCATCCGCTCGGGAAGAATATGGTCGGTGCCTTTCATCAGCCGGAATTTGTATTATACGATATCCAATTCCTTCAGACGCTGCCTGCCAAGGAACTGCGGTCTGGGTTTGCGGAAGCAATCAAACATGCACTTATATCGGATATTTCTTTTTATGAATATCTAAAAGAGAATATAACTGAAATCAATGATCTAATAAGAAATCAAGACGTGCTTATTTATATCTTGAAAAAAGGAATTCAAGTAAAAGCAGACATAGTTGAAAAAGATGAGAAAGAGGCCGGTGTCCGAGCGTTTTTGAATTTCGGCCATACATTGGGCCACGCGATTGAAGCGGAAGCTGGATATGGAACCATCACTCATGGGGAAGCAGTGATGATAGGGATGGTTTTTGCATTAAAAATAAGCATAGAAACATATGATATTCCATTTTCATTGGTGGATTTCATCTCTTGGATACGGGTGCTGGGATATCAAATTGAACCAACCCAAGTTTCATTTGAGCAGTTATGGCAATGGATGGTTCGTGATAAGAAAGCTGTACAAAATAATCCTGTCTTCGTTTTATTGAAGGAAATCGGTGAACCTGAATTGGTGAAGTTGGATAAAACGTATTTGCAAAAGGTTTATCATGAACTTTTTTCTCTTTCCAATTAATCAACAAATGTCATCATAGCATCAGCAATGCTTTAGATAAAAGTCCAATAACAGAAAGGAGAGGTTGCTTTGTTAAGAGGGATCCGGGGAGCGACTACCGTGGAGAAGGATAGTGAACAAGAGATTTTACTAGCTGCCAAGGAATTGATTCAGCATATGATTTCAGCAAATAAATTGGAAGCAGATCAGGTAGCCTCTATCTTTATTTCTGCGACACGTGATTTAACGACCGCATTTCCTGCAAAAGCCGCAAGGGATTCAGAAGAGTGGAAATATGTCCCTGTAATGTGCGTTCAAGAACTGGAAGTAGCGGGTGGACTGGAAAGGTGCATTCGAATTATGATGCACGTAAACACAAATGTCAGCCAAAAAGAAGTACAACATGTATACTTAAGGAAAGCAATGTCATTACGCCCAGATTTACTTAAAGAGAAAAATTAAGAAAATGGTGGGGATGGATAATATGAAATGGAAAGAACAGATATTAAATTTAAAAGCATACCAGCCAGGGAAATCCATTGATGAAGTGAAGAAGATGTTCAATTTAGAGAAAATCACGAAGCTTGCTTCCAATGAGAATCCTTTTGGCTGTTCACCGGTTGTTAATCAAATGCTGCAGTCATATCAGCCTTTAAGGTCGCTCTATCCTGATGGCTATGCCGCTAAATTAAGGGAAGCAACAGCAGAGTTTTTAAATGTGTCGGAACGTCAATTAATATTCGGGAATGGTTCCGATGAGATTATCCAAATCATATCAAGGGCGTTGTTGAAGCCTGGCGTAAATACTATTATGCCCGCGCCTTCTTTTCCGCAATATCGCCATAATGCAATCATAGAAGGGGCAGAAATCAGGGAAGTGCCGCTTGTTGACGGAGCGCACGATTTATCTTCTATGCTCGCTCAAATTGATGAAGCAACTGCGGTGGTTTGGTTATGCAGCCCGAATAATCCATCTGGGAAGTATATCAATGAACAAGGATTAGTAGGTTTTTTGAACAAAGTGCCGGATGATATTTTGGTTGTACTGGATGAAGCATACTATGAGTATGTCGTGGCAGATGATTATTATGATTCACTTGAACTGGTGAAAAAACATGAAAATTTACTGGTGCTTCGGACATTCTCTAAAATATATGGCCTTGCAAGCTTCAGGGTTGGATATGGTTTTGGACAGGAAAATTTAGTTCAAACGCTGGAACCGGTAAGGGAACCGTTTAATACGAACGTTTTGGGTCAGGCTGCAGCAGCAGCGGCCATTCAAGATCAAGACTTTGTCCACGCATGTAAAGAGGAAAACAGAAAAGGCTTGGAGCAATTTTATCAATTCTGCAGGGAGCACAATCTTACTTATTTTCCATCCCAAGGGAATTTTATCTTAATCGATTTTAACCGGGACGGAGATGAGGTATTTCAATTCCTTCTTTCAGAAGGCTATATCGTCCGCTCAGGCCAAGCACTTGGTTACCCGACATGTGTGAGGGTCACGGTAGGATCGGCAGAGCAAAATAATGGTGTGATTGAATCAATGAAAAAATTATGGAATGCTTAAACGCTCATTCATTTCTATGAAAGGTTGGGGAGTAATTGAGAGGTAATGTCATCATTGTCGGACTGGGCTTGATCGGGGGCTCCCTGGGCATTTGTTTAAAAAAGGCACATCCAGAAGCGAAAATTGTTGGGATTGATACGAATCCTGAACATATCCAATTGGCAAAAGTCCTCGGGATAATAGATGAAAGTGCAAATGACCTGACGGAATCGGCTTCTGATGCAGATTTAATTATCCTATCCACGCCTGTTCAACAAACAGAGAAATTATTGCGGCTCTTAACCGGGCTTCCCCTGAAGGAAAATGTCATTATTACGGATACCGGAAGTACGAAAGAAAAAATCATGATCTTGGCGGAGCAGTTAAATATCAACTCATTCGTAGGCGGGCATCCGATGGCAGGTTCCCATAAAAGCGGTGTTGCAGCCGCAAAGGATATTCTGTTTGAAAATGCGTTCTATTTATTGACGCCCGGTGGAAATAAAGAAAAAGCAGAAATATTGAAGGATTGGCTGATTGGTACAAAAGCTCAATTCGTTGAAACGACTCCATCAGAGCACGATAAAATGACGGGGATCATCAGCCACTTTCCCCATTTGATTGCCTCTTCATTGGTCAGGGAGGCAGAGAAATTCCAAGGTGAATTGCCATTGCTTTCAAGACTGGCGGCAGGAGGATTCCGGGACATTACAAGGATTGCTTCTTCCAGCCCTGAAATGTGGAGGGATATCACATTACATAATGATCGGAATCTGATTGATCTATTGGAAGGCTGGAAATTGGAGATGGAACATCTCATTGACTTGTTAAGAAAACAAAATGAAGAAGAAGTCTTTGAATTTTTTCAATCTGCCAAACAGTTCCGGGATGAACTTCCCGTCAGGACAAGAGGTGCAATACCGGCATTTCATGACTTGTATGTTGATGTGCCCGATTATCCAGGTGTGATTTCTGAGGTCACCGGATACTTGGCTGAAGATAGAATCAGCATTACCAATATCCGCATACTGGAAACAAGAGAAGATATATATGGTGTTTTAGTGATAAGTTTTCAAACAGAGGAAGATAGGGAGAGGGCACAAACATGTCTTCAATCCCATACTGACTACGATCTGTTCATTCCTTGATTAGAGGTGAATAATACATGGCAATAGAAACAACGAGCGAAAAGTCCCTAAATGGACAAATCCAAATACCGGGAGATAAATCAATCTCCCATCGTGCAGTCATGTTTGGTGCGATCTCAAATGGGAAGACGAAAATCAAGAACTTTTTATTTGGAGAAGATTGTCTAAGTACGGTTGAATGCTTTCGAAAATTGGGAGTCGATATCGAAGTATCAGATGCTGAAATCAATATAGATGGAAAAGGGTTTGAAGGATTAAAAGAACCTGCAGAGATATTAAACGTCGGGAACTCCGGCACGACAACACGCCTAATTATGGGAATACTTGCAGGCCTGCCGATCCATTCTGTATTGATCGGGGATGATTCCATTGCCAAGAGGCCGATGAGCAGGGTAGCAATCCCATTAAAATCAATGGGAGCGCAAATCGATGGCCGGGAAAACGGCCAATACACCCCATTAGCAATCAGAGGAACAAATCTAAATGGAATCCAATATACTTTGCCCGTTGCCAGTGCCCAAGTTAAATCTGCAATCCTTCTGGCAGCGATACAGGCTAAAGGTACTTCCATCGTCAAAGAACCCCAAATAACGCGTGACCACACCGAGAGAATGATCAGGCAATTCGGGGGATCCATTGAAAAGGTCGGAGATGAGATTATTGTGAAGGGGGGACAATCCCTTTCAGGCTGCGAAATTAAAGTTCCTGGTGATATTTCATCAGCAGCCTTCTTCATGGTAGCGGCAGCGATTGCGAAAAACAGCCGGGTAGAAATGCCGAATGTCGGCCTTAACCCTACAAGAAGCGGGATTATCGAGGTGTTTGAAAAAATGGGCGCTTCGATCACCGTTCAAAAAGATGAAACAGGTGAGGCTGAACCTACTGGCACGATCATTGTTGAAACGTCTACACTTCAAGGAATTGAAATCGGAGGGGAGCTTATCCCTAAATTAATAGACGAAATTCCCATCATTGCATTGTTGGCCACCCAAGCATCCGGTCGGACAGTGATAAGGAATGCAGAAGAATTGAAGGTCAAGGAAACGAATCGGATCGATACCGTTGTCCATGAGCTCCAAAAGCTCGGGGCGAATATTACCGCGACTGAAGATGGCATGATCATTGAAGGGAATTCAAAGCTATCCGGTGGAACCGTCGACAGTCATGGGGACCATCGCATCGGAATGATGCTGGCGGTTGCTTCAGTCATATCTGAGGGGGATGTCGAAATTTTAAGAAAAGAAGCGATTAATGTGTCTTACCCAAATTTCTTCAACCACTTGGAACAATTATCGAATTAAACGTGCCGGTACGGTATGCCAGGCTGTTTTATTTATAGCCTAAATATGTATGTCATGTTTTTCTGCCTGCTTTCATAGCTTGTCTTAAGAAGAGAAAGCAGGTGTAGAACATGGCATATATTATTGATAAAGCAAATATATACGATGGTGATAAAATAAAAATAAAATCCATCTATGTCAAGGACCGCCGAATCTCAGCAATAAATGATAGTTTCAAACGATATCATTGCATGAGGATGAATGCGGATGACTTCGCACTAACTCCCACGTATATCATGGTTGATCACTCTGAGGGATTCGGAAGCGATTTCCTTTCATTTAAATCCTACTTCTGTGAGCATTTCATCTCAAACGGGTGTACAACCATCATTACATCTTGTTCCATCCAATATAAGGAAGATATTCCGTCCAGTCTTAAGAAAAAAAGAACCTCCCTTTTGAGCAGTCCGATTGATTATGTTATTGGACTTTCCATTAATTTAAGGAATCTAACTCCTGAGGTCATCCGTCAATGTGAACGATTTAAGCTGCCTATCATTTTTGTCGAGTTGGACACAGAGGAGGTCATATTGGAAAAGCCATGGGGCTGGATAAAGGCGGCCATGTTTCCATACAACCCTGTCTTAGTGCCTAAAATTAGTCCAAGCGAAGATCCTAAAAAAAGCAAAAAACTTCTTAAACTGTGGCAAAATTCGATGGAAAAAGAGAAAATAACGCATATTTCGGAAGAAATTAAAGAAAAAGTCCCTGTTCAATTGAAAAATTTGAAAAAATTTGGTATCTATCCGAAAAGAGGAATTTTGAACATAGGGGGAGAAGTAAGTTATAACCTATTCCCAAAAATCACATCATTTGATAGACCGGAACATATTTCTTATGATATTCTTAAACCTTATGTAACAGTCTATAATGGGGAAGTAATATATGTGAATGATCAGCCTATATTCTGTTCAGGAATGGGAAGGGAAATATTCATCGCAAAGCCAGGTTATTTTATATAGCCAAATATCAAAAGTGAATTGAGGACCGTTTGAATTGAAAACGCTTATTTCAAAAGTGAGGCAGTTCTTCTAAAATATTTTTGTTTTTAAGTAATAAAAAAGACTGTATTCTCAAAGATTGTTGTTTTTAATAGGCTTTATGAAAAAAATCATCATAGGGTGTTGATTGGAGCGGAAAGCGAGCATTCTTCCGCGGGAATCAACCCCAAACGCAATAATATTTATATCTATACAACTTAATTTGGAGTATTAGAAAGGATTTTTAATATGCTACTGGCACAGGAAATGCTGCAGGAACTTGAGAAAGGCAATTTGCCTGAAGCAAAAAAGCTGCTTGCAATGACTTTGGAAGAAGGGACAGATGAAGAGAAATTCTATTTGGGGGAAGAGCTTTACCAGCTCGGTTTTGTTGAAGAAGCCAAAGGGATATTTGAGCATCTAGCTGAAAGGTTCCCTGATGAGGGTGAACTTATCGTTCTCATTGCTGAGTGCTTAGTCGAGATGGATCGGGAGGAAGAAGCTTTAGCCATGTTGGATCGACTCCCAGCCACAGATCCCTCCTACCCGAGGGCACTCCTATTATCCGCCGACCTGTATCAGATGCAAGGGCTGTACGAAGTCAGTGAACAAAAGCTTCGGAATGCCAAGGCCCTCTTGCCTGAGGAGGTCATCATCCAGTTCGCACTCGGCGAATTATATAGTGAGCAAGGCAAGTTTTCTGATGCTGCCGGCTATTATGAAAAGTTGATTGCCGCCAATGAAGAAGTTATCGCAGGCGTGAATATTCACCAGCGGTTGGCAGAAGTCCTGAGTGCAGGAGGTGCGTTTGAAGACGCATTGACCCATTATGAAAAAGCAATGGAGGAACAAGTCGAGCCGAATACATTATTCGGTTTCGCTTTTACAGCATATCAAGCAGGATTTTACAAGAAAGCAATCGAAAAGTTTACAGAGCTGAAAGAAACGGATCCTGAGTACCACTCATTGTATTTATTCTTGGCCAGGTGCTATGAGCAGGAGGAACAGCTGGATGAAGCATTAGCGGCTGTCCAGGAAGGGATCAGGCTCGATGAATATAATAAGGAATTGTATTTATTTGGCGGCAAGATCGCATTAAAACTCAATGATGAAAAGATGGCTGAAAATCACCTTCGGCAATCCTTGGCGCTAGACCCTGATTACATTGAGGCTGCACTTGTCCTGAATAAATTATTATTGAAGCAGGAAAGGTTCGAGGATGTCCTTGAAATTATTGATATGATGGACAAGGATGGTGAAACAGACCCTCAATTTAACTGGGATGCAGCCTCCGCACACGCTCATCTGGAACAATATTCCGATGCATTAAACTACTATAGGCTTGCATATAATGACTTTAAAACGAACAGCGATTTCCTTGAAGAGTTTGGCTATTTCCTCATTGAGGAAGGTCTCAGAGATGAAGCGATTTTTATCTTCAAAGAATTGATGCAGCAAGATCCGGCTAATGAAGAATACATCTTATTATTAGAACGGCTAGAGGAATGAGTTTTCTACCCAATATCCCTAGTTAGTTTGCAGAGGAGGGAATAAAATGGCAACCCCTGTATCTGTCAACGAGAAAAAAGACTTTATTCGTTGGTTTTTAAATCATTATCAATTAAAAAGAAGAGAATGTGTTTGGATTTTAAACTATTTGATGAGCCACGATCAGCTGATGGAAAAGGTCCATTTTGTACAAGATGCCCAATATTGTCCTAGGGGATTGATCATGTCCACTCATTGTGTCGAAGAGGTGCCATTTCGTTTTTATAAAGAAAACATCATGACAACTGACGCGGAAAAGTCGTTTCATGACATAAGGCTTAACAGGGATGAAGAAATTTTCATCCAGTTGAATTTCAGATCTGCAAAGTCATCTCATCAATATGTCGCTGTATTGGAAGAAAACCCCTTCCTTCCAAACCCTGTCCGCATCAGTGATAAAGATAAGCAGATTGCTGAAGAGTTTCTAAAAGAAAGCCTTCAAAGCTTCCATAAAGAGAAACTATTGAAAAAAATCGATGAAGCATTGGATAAACATGACCAAAAGGCTTTTGAAAAACTGACCAATCAATTAAAGAGCCTTATGAGCTAAGAGATACTTAAAAGGGCGCAGCCCCATTCTTTCCAGGAATGGGGCTGCGCCTTTTTTAAAAGTTTCAATTTAATTGTTCTTTTTATGTATTATGGTATTCTATCTTGTAGAGATTATTAATAGGAGTGTTTTTCATGAAATGGAATGCAAAGGATATTGATATTTACTTGAAAGAGAAAAAATATGTGGATACGGTGGTGGTTCCTTTATTGCCAATCGCATTTGAAGAAGAAATGAAACACACAGCCAATCAAGGTGAGTTCATCGAATTGCTTGCCCTTCATTTGGAGCGACAATTCAAAGGCAGAATGCTTTTTCTGCCGGCTTTCTCATATTTGCAGGATGTCGGTTTCGAAATTACAAAAGTCAATTTATCGGCACTTGAAAAAAAATTGCTGGAGAATGGATTTTCATACGTTTTCTATTTAACATCCGATGGTCTATGGAACGGTCATCAAGACGAGTTCGACGGTTCAGTGATATGGCTCCCTTCAATACCATTGGAGCATATGGACGAGCCATATAAGCATTCCATCATGGAAGATCAAGTAAATCAGCTATTAAAAATTATCGTACAAAAATGGAAATAACTTTTTCATTCGGAAAATCGTCACAGTATTGCCATTATCTAAACACTAGTATATTGACCTTCCTTGAAGATTGATATATCATAATTATGTCCTAGTTTTATATTTGTGCGAAGTATATGTCCGATGGACTTACCTTACGATAGAGGGGGGAAAAGGATGAGCAAGCATCGTGTTTCAAGACGTCAATTCCTTAACTACACGCTTACTGGTGTAGGCGGTTTCATGGCTGCGGGAATGCTTATGCCGATGGTTCGCTTTGCAATCGATCCTGTTTTGGAAGCGGAAGCAGGAGGAGAATACCATGCGAGTAAACAAAAGGTATCGGATTTGACGAACGAACCTAAGCGTGTAGACTTCAAGTTTAAACAAAAGGATGCATGGTATGAATCAGATGTTACTCAAATGGCTTGGGTTTACAAAGACAAAGAAGGCAAAGTGGTAGCGCTTTCGCCGATTTGTAAACATTTAGGCTGTACGGTCAGTTGGAAGGGGAATCCGGATTATCCAAATCAATTTGCATGCCCATGCCATGGTGGACGCTATGAAAAGAATGGGAAAAACATTCCGGGAACACCGCCTACTGCACCATTGGATGTGTATCCAACCAAAGTAAAAGATGGCTTCTTATACTTTGGAAAACCGAAGCCAAACAATATCGTTAAGTAAAGGAGGCGTAATCCGTGCTGAACAAAATTTATGATTGGGTTGACGAGCGTTTGGACATTACGCCTTTATGGCGAGACATTGCTGACCATGAAGTGCCAGAACATGTAAACCCGGCGCACCATTTTTCTGCGTTCGTTTATTGCTTTGGCGGATTGACATTCTTCATCACAGTAATTCAGATCTTATCTGGAATGTTCTTGACCATGTATTATGTTCCGGATATTAAAAACGCTTGGGAATCCGTATATTATCTGCAAAATGAAGTTGCCTTTGGTCAAATTGTTCGTGGTATGCACCATTGGGGTGCCAGTCTGGTAATTGTTATGATCTTTCTACATACGTTACGCGTATTTTTCCAAGGAGCATACAAAAAACCTCGTGAATTGAACTGGATCGTGGGAGTTTTGATTTTCTTCGTCATGCTTGGCCTAGGTTTTACAGGCTATTTATTGCCGTGGGATATGAAAGCGCTATTTGCGACTAAAGTCGGACTGCAGATCGCGGAGTCAACTCCTTTAATCGGAAAAGCAGTCAAGATACTTCTTGCTGGACACTCAGAGATTGTCGGAGCTCAGACATTGACACGTTTCTTTGCTATACACGTGTTCTTTTTGCCTGCAGCACTTCTTGGTTTGATGGGTGCCCACTTCCTGATGATCCGAAAGCAAGGTATTTCCGGCCCATTGTAAGCCGAATATACGCTTCGGTCAAACTTGAAATTAACTATTTTCGAAGGAGGGGACATTATGCATCGTGGTAAAGGGATGAAGTTTGTAGGTGACTCGCGTGTCCCTGCAGTGCGCAAACCGAATATTCCGAAGGACTATTCGGAATACCCAGGGAAAACGGAAGCCTTTTGGCCAAACTTCCTTTTAAAGGAATGGCTGGTAGGTGCCGTGTTTTTGATCGGATATTTATGTTTGACTGTCGCTCATCCATCACCTCTTGAGCGTATTGCCGATCCAACAGATACAGGTTATATTCCACTGCCTGACTGGTATTTCTTATTCTTATATCAATTGCTTAAATATTCTTACGCATCAGGTCCATATAATGTGATTGGTGCTTTTATCATTCCAGGACTTGCCTTTGGCGGATTAATGCTTGCTCCATTTTTGGATCGCAGCACAAAGCGCCGTCCTACACAACGTCCGCTTGCGACTGGATTCATGCTTTTAGCTCTTGCTGCTACAGTATTCCTGACTTGGCAGGCGGTAGCCCACCATGACTGGAAAAAGGCTGAAGAGCAAGGGAAGATTGTAGCTGAAGTCGATGTGGATAAAAATTCAGATGGGTATAAGCTATTCAAACAAAATGGCTGCATCAACTGCCATGGGGAAAACCTTCAGGGAGCCGTTGGACCGAGCTTGGTCGACACCGGTTTAAAGCCTGAAGAAATTGCAAAGATCGCAAAGAATGGTAAGCCTCCAGGAATGCCTCCTGGCCAATTCAAGGGAACGGATGAAGAGCTGAAAAAACTTAGCGAATTCATTGCAAACTTGAAAAGTAAATAAATGAGAGTTTAAAGCTGGCAATTTGCCAGCTTTTTGTCTTTGACGACATTTTGAAATATCTAGGGGTGTGGAAATGAATTGGATTTATTTAATATTAGCGGATAAACGATTTTTATGGATATTATTCATTGTCAACCTTTTCGGCACCATTTATGGATATATTTGGTATGAGGGGCAACTGAAAGTGACCCCTGACATATTCTTGATTTTTGTCCCTGACAGCCCAACAGCGACTTTATTTTTTGTATTTGTTTTGATTGCTTTTTTGTTCAACCGCAATTTTTCATTGATGGAAGCCTTGGCTATCGTGACCCTATTCAAATATGGTGTTTGGGCAGTGGTCATGAATATTTGGACATTAGCTGCAACAGGGGACCTGCCTTGGACTGGATACATGCTGATGGCATCCCATTCGGCCATGGCCATCCAAGGGCTGTTATACGCCCCGTTTTATCGATTTAAAATTCGCCATCTCGTCATTGCGGGCATATGGACTTTGCACAATGATGTAATCGACTATGTCTTCATGCAATATCCTAAATACGGTGCACTCTACATGTATGTGAAAGAAATAGGATATTTTACATTTTGGCTAAGCATCGCATCGCTTGCCATTGCATATTTTTGGGGAATCAAATCCAAGCGGATATACGCTCTTTCCCCGCAAAATAATTCATAACATATGGTCTACTCTTGTCCCCCCTCTCATACATATTATTAGTAGTTTGAGGGGGGACAAGTTTATGAAAGCAAAATATATGATCATCTTCGCCATAATCATTTCATTATTCACATCCACTTGTAATGCAAAAGAAGCAGCCACATTGTCAAGTCTAGATAAAATTGCCGATCAGGCACTCCAGCTCACTAAGTCGGGGAAATATGAGGATGCCAAGCAAATGCTCGAGTATTTCTCGGATCAATTCACCAAAGTATCCTTTCAGGATAAGATGCTCTCAATGGATGATTTGCGGGTGCTGACAGTATCTCATAATAAAGCATTGGAAGCCGTGACAAACCTCAGTATGCCAGATTCAGAGAGAATAAATGATGTAATGACTTTCAGGCTGGTAATGGATGCCCTTCATTCCAAGTATCAACCTCTTTGGACAGAAATGGAGCGCTCGATCATGACTGCATTCAATCAAGTCCAACAAGCAGCCGAAGCAGGTGATCAAGAGTCTTACCACTATAAACTGAATTCCTTCTTATCTCAATATTCCATTATCGAACCTAGCCTTAAGGTGGATATCTCACCTGAAAGGCTGCAGAAGCTTGATGCAAAGATCACCTACTTGGATCAATACAGAAATGTTAGCGACAATACAGATCAAATAAATGAACTCAATCTCATTCATAATGATCTGCAGCAATTGTTTGATCAAATGAACCAGGATGAAGCTGATCCATCAATCTGGTGGGTAATATTTTCTACAGGCGGAATCATTATTTTTACCTTATCCTATGTTGGCTGGCGTAAATATAAAGGACAAAGAATGGAAAAGCAAAAAAAAGAGCGTAACGATTGACCTTCTTGCCCAAACTAATTAAAATAGTCGTAATCACAGCGTAGAATGGAGGGAAGATTATGGCAGGATTTTTGTTATATTTCATTCTGATCGCCATGATTCCTTTATGGGCACAAATGAAGGTCAAAAATACGTACACAAAGTATTCAAAGGTCGCATCAGCAACAGGGTTGACCGGTGCACAGGTCGCTAGGAGGATATTGGATGACAATGGCCTCCACCATGTAGATGTAGTCGAAACAAGAGGCGTCTTGAGCGACCATTACAATCCAAAGTCGAAAACAGTAAACTTATCTTCACATAACTATCACGGACACTCTATAGCCGGGACGGCAGTCGCCGCCCATGAAGTAGGGCATGCCATCCAGGATGGCCAAAACTATGCATTTTTAAGATTTCGGCATGCGATTGTCCCTGCTGCCAACATCGGATCCAATTTTGCTTGGATCGCCATCATGATCGGGTTTTTTACGCAAATTTCCGGAATGTTTCTCCTGGGCATCATTTTAATGTCCTTGACGGTCATTTTCCAGCTTGTGACGCTTCCGGTGGAATTCAATGCATCATCAAGGGCGATGGACCAAGTAGTCGCCCTCGGCATAATAAGGAATGATGAGGAACGCGAAGCGAAAAAGGTGCTGAACGCCGCAGCCTTGACTTATGTAGCAGCGGCTGCAGTCGCCGTCATCGAACTATTGAGACTCATCCTCATCTTCACCGGCATGCAGCGGAATGATTAAAAGAAAAGCGGAACCGGCTGGAACAGAGGCGTATAGACTGGACTGAATTGTGTGAGATAAAGGAATCACGAAGAGCGTTAGCGATTCGATGATGACTTATCGTAGACACAATGAGGGAAGTCTACCAGCCTCTAGCCGGTGGAGCTGGACAAAGAAAAGCGGAACCGGCTGGAACAGAGGCGTATAGACTGGACTGAATTGTGTGAGATAAAGGAATCACGAAGAGCGTTAGCGATTCGATGATGACTTATCGTAGACACAATGAGGGAAGTCTACCAGCCTCTAGCCGGTGGAGCTGGACAAAGAAAAGCGGAACCGGCTGGAACAGAAGCGAAGAGAAGGGAAAATTGGAGATTAAATTTTCCGTGGACTGAAGCACCGCGATATAAAGGAAACACAAACGGCGCGCCACAATTGTGGCTGCGCCGTTTTAATGTCCGGGAAAAAATTTGAGGAATCTGTGCCGATCGGCTCTAAATTTCCAATGGATTTTTGTTTTCATCCAATGTAAAGCCTTCTCCTAGCACGTCATGAACAAATGTGACAGAGACGAATGCATGTGGGTCGATAAAGGCAATGATGTTCTTTAATCGGACAATTTCATTTTTACCGACTACACAATATAAAACTTCTCGCTCTTCTTTCGTGAATGAGCCGTGCCCTCGCAGAACTGTAACACCGCGGTCCATTTCCTTCATGATTTTTTTAGCTATTTCTTGGTGTTTTTCGGATATGATCATCGCTCCCCTAGCGGAATAAGAACCTTCTTGTAGGAAGTCTACCACCCTGGCCCCTACGAAGACTGCTACAAGCGTATACATACCCTGGCGAAGATGTAAATAAGTGATAAGGGATAAAGTAATGACGATGGCATCAAACATGAACATCGTCTTCCCCATGCTCCAGCCATTATATTTATGTACCAGCCTGGCTATGATGTCTACTCCACCTGTAGTCCCGCCATATCTGAAAATGATTCCAAGTCCGACCCCGATGGAGACACCCGCAAAAAGGGCGGCCAAGAATAAATCCCCATTAAGGGGTATCTGAATTTGGTGTCTTTGGAAAATCCATAAGAAAATTGAAACGCCTACCGTCCCGATCATCGTATATAAAAAAGCATTCCTCCCGAGCAGCTTCCAGCCGATCAGAAATAGGGGAATATTGAGGACCAAATTGGAGATGGATGGATCGATTTTAAATAAGAAGTACAGTAATAGCGTTATTCCAGTGAAACCACCTTCAGCAAGATTGTTCTGCATGTTAAAATGAACTAGTCCAAAGGCGAATATTGCAGAGCCTAGTAATATGAATGCGATATTTTTTAACCTGAGGCCAAATATCATGGTCATCCCTCCCATTAGTGTTAATATGCCACACAGCGCTCTCTATTATATAAGAGAGTACTTGAACAAGCAATAAGCTGGTTTAAATACAATCTTTAGTATTAATTATTTGTAAATAAAAATGGATTTAGCTAACATGAAAGAAGATGAGTGAGAGGAGTTTTCCCAGTGTATAGTGAAAATAAAAGCAAAACGATCGAACAGATGCAAATAGAAGTGGATGAATACATAAGCCAATTCAAAGAAGGTTATTTCAGTCCATTAGCCATGCTGGCCAGGATGACCGAAGAGTTGGGGGAGCTTTCTAGAGAAGTCAACCATTTTTATGGTGAGAAGCCCAAGAAGAAATCTGAAAAAGAGAACACGGTTGAAGAGGAGCTTGGTGACTTATTATTTGTTTTAATCTGCTTTGCCAACTCTTTGAACATCGACTTGGAGCAGGCACATGACCTGGTTTTACATAAATTCAATACAAGGGACCGTAATCGCTGGACAAGGGTTGAGGAAAAGGGAGGAGAATGACAATGGACATAGTAAAAGTGATTGTTGCAGGACCGCGAGGAAGAATGGGGGCAGAAGCGGTTCACTTGGTACATAATGAAGACCATTTTGAGCTTGCCGGGGTATTGGACCGGAAACATGAGGGGCTAAGTTTATCTGAAATCAAAGGTTTTCAAGGCATTGACGTGCCTATTTTCACAGATATTGAAGAATGTTTCCGAACAACCCAAGCAGATGTGCTGGTCGATCTTACGACACCTGATGTGGGATACTTCCATACAAAGACTGCACTCGAATTCGGTGTAAGGCCGGTGGTTGGAACGACTGGATTCTCTAAGGAACAATTAAATGAATTGAAGGAATTGGCTGAGGAAAAGGGCATAGGATGTATCATTGCACCGAATTTTGCCATCGGCGCCGTTTTAATGATGAAATTTTCACAAATGGCAGCAAAGTATTTCCAAGATGTAGAGATTTTGGAGATGCATCATGATCAAAAATTAGATGCACCATCCGGAACAGCTGTAAAGACAGCAGAAATGATTTCAAAATCAAGGGAACCGAAAAAACAAGGTCATCCGAAAGAAAAAGAAACGATCGAAGGTGCAAGGGGGGCAGAAATGGATGGCATGCATATTCACAGTATTCGCCTTCCTGGATTGGTTGCGCATCAACAAGTGTTATTCGGAGCTGATGGGCAGACACTGACGATCCGCCATGACTCATATAATCGCCAATCGTTTATGTCGGGCGTAAAGGTCTGTGTAGAAACTGTCATTAAGCTCGATACCCTTGTGTACGGACTTGAAAACATTTTGGAGTAGAAGGGGAGGTTCTTATGAAAATTGCAATTATTGCCCATGATAAGAAAAAAGATGATATGGCAAGGTTTGTTACCGCTTATCAGCATATTTTCAAGCTTCATCAATTATTTGCCACAGGTACAACAGGCTTGAGGATTCAGAATGAAACAGGCCTCCCGATCACCAGGTTTCAATCCGGGCCGCTCGGCGGTGACCAGCAAATCGGTGCGATGATCGCGAACAATGAAATGGATCTCGTCATTTTCTTCAGAGATCCATTAACAGCCCAGCCTCATGAGCCGGATGTCTCAGCATTGATCCGCCTTTGTGATGTGTATAGTGTCCCATTGGCAACCAATATGGGGTCAGCTGAGGTGCTCGTACGTGGATTGATGAACGGGGACATGGACTGGAGGAAGATTGTAAAGAAAGAAGAGGAGTGATCATCCATCATGACCGATCAACTTATTGATATTTTGGCTTTTGGAGCGCATGCAGATGATGTTGAAATTGGCATGGCCGGAACCATTTCAAAGTTTACCAAAAATGGAAAGAAAGTTGTCATATGTGACTTGACAGAAGCAGAGCTATCTTCAAATGGCACTGTCCAAACACGGAGGATGGAGGCGAAAGCAGCTTCAGATATTTTAGGTGTTAGCGAGAGGCTGAACGTAAAGCTTCCAGATAGAGGATTATTTATAACAGAGGAGAATATTAGACGGATTGCTGATGTTATCAGGAAGTATCGCCCTCGAGTAATGTTTGCACCATACGCTGTCGATCGTCACCCAGACCATGGGCACTGTTCAAGACTTGTGGAGGAAGCGGCATTTTCTGCAGGGATCCGTAGGTTTCAAACGACAAAACATACTGAAGCCCATAAAACGGAAGGATTATATTATTATTTGATTAACGGATTTCACCAGCCGGATTTCGTGGTCGATGTGACGAACGAGATGGATGCCAAAATTGAATCATTAAAAGCATATAACAGCCAATTCAACCTTGCCCCGGGAAGTGTTGCGACCCCATTGACGGAAGGGTACATAGAAAGCGTAGAAGCACGGGAGAAGTTATTCGGGAAAGAAGTTGGCGTTAAATACGCAGAAGGGTTCATGTCTAAGAAACCTCTGTTGATTAAACACGATTTATTAGGAGAAAAATTATGAAATTGAAAATTGGAATTACCTGCTACCCTACTGTGGGGGGATCTGGAGTTGTAGCGACAGAATTAGGGAAGCTGCTGGCAGAAAAGGGGCATGAAATACATTTCATCACCTCCAGCATGCCCTTCAGGCTTAATAAAATGTATCATAATATTTACTATCATCAAGTTGAGGTTAATCAATATTCGGTCTTTCAGTATCCTCCATATGATATAGCTTTGGCTAATAAAATGGCCGAGGTGGCGAAAAGGGAAAATTTAGATATTCTCCATGTCCATTATGCCATCCCTCATGCTGTTTGTGCGATTTTGGCAAAGCAAATGGCGGGCACCGAATTAAAGATTGTCACCACGCTTCATGGGACGGATATCACTGTATTGGGCTATGATCCTTCCTTGACGGAAGCCATCCGTTTTGGCATCGAAAAATCGGATGCTGTCACTGCAGTCTCAAATGCTTTAGTCAAGCAGACAAATGATTTGATTGGCGCGGACAAAAATATTCAGACCGTATATAACTTTATCGATGAACGTGTATACAATCGAAAGGATTCTGGACATTTAAAGGCAGAATACGGCATTGATGATGACGAGAAGGTGGTCATCCATGTGTCGAATTTCAGGGCTGTGAAAAGAGTCCAGGATGTAGTGAAGGTATTTGCAAAAATTGCAAGTGCGCTGCCTTCCAAGCTCCTGCTTGTCGGAGATGGTCCCGAAATGACCGTTATCTGCAGCTTGGTAAAGGAATTGGGACTTGAAGAGAAAGTGTTGTTTCTGGGCAAACAGGATAATTTGGATGAACTTTATTCCATCAGCGACATCAAACTGCTTTTGTCACAGAAAGAGAGCTTTGGGCTTGTGGCATTGGAGGCGATGGCGTGTGGTGTACCTTGTGTAGGGACCAATATTGGAGGTATACCTGAAGTGATTTCAAATAATGAGAACGGGTTCATCTGTGAAGTAGGGGATATTGAAAATATTTCAAGAGCAGCGATTTCATTGCTTGCTGACAAGGAGCTTCATCAAAAATTCAGCCTTTCATCGATTAAAAGCGTAGAGAACGATTTTCGCTCCGATAAAATTGTACAACAGTATGAAAATATTTATTATGAAGTCTTGAATCTGGAAAAAGGTGCAACTAGAACATGAATCCTTTCAAAGAAGTCGTTCCTATCATACAAAAAATAGAAGCAGCGGGATATGAAGCCTATATTGTCGGCGGGAGCGTTCGGGATTATCTTTTAAGACGCCCAATACACGATATTGATATTGCTACCTCGGCATTCCCTCATGAAATCAAGTCGATTTTTCCCAATACTGTTGATGTTGGCATAGAACATGGGACCGTACTGGTCATCGAAAAGGGAATATCATATGAAATCACCACCTTTCGGACAGAATCGGAATACGAGGGCTATCGCCGGCCTGAAAAGGTTACGTTTGTTAGATCGCTGCTGGAAGACTTGAAGCGCAGGGATTTTACGATGAATGCCATGGCCATGGATATATCCGGCAGCATCATCGACCCTTTCAATGGTAAACATGATTTGCAGCAGCGGGTGATAAAAACTGTCGGCAGTCCTCATGAACGATTCCAGGAGGATGCTCTCAGGATGATCAGGGCGGTTAGATTTGTGAGCCAATTAGGCTTTGTGCTGGCCGAGGAAACCCAATCGGCGCTTAAACAGCACGCTCCACTTTTGAGTTATATCTCCATCGAACGCATTTCATCTGAAATAGAAAAGTTGTTTAACGGGCAAAGAAAAGAGGATTCTCTCTCCCTACTCATAAAATCTACAATTAATGAGTACTTGCCCGGGTTAAAGAACAGGAAACATATTATCGAAAGCATGCTTGTCTATGACTTGTCGCCTTTAAATGCAAGACAGATGTGGATCCTACTCTTGCACTTTGTAGAAGGTGACAAAAGAGCCTTTATGCAAGAATGGAAGCAGCCAAATAAGAAAATAAAATATGTAATAAAAGCGCTCCCGTTTCTTGAATGCAGATTGAAGAAGGATTGGACTCCATTTCAAGTATATAATGCGGGGGAATCCATGGCCTCTGATGTGGAAGCCGTTGCTAGGATAATTCTCGGTCTGGCATTGGACCAGTATGAAGCTCAAATATCAGCATCATTCAACAGCCTTCCCATCCAAAGTGTGAAAGATCTCGCTGTGACAGGGGACGACTTCATGAATTGGGAGGACAAGCCTGGTGGACCGTGGATTAAGGAAAAGCTTGAAAGAGTTGAAAGGGCAGTGGTAGAAGAAAAGATTGTGAATGATAAGGATTCCATAAGGAGGTGGCTATACTCATGCAATCACCGATAAGGAAAAAAATGTTGGAAGCATTTTCAAAATCAAAAGGAGAATTTGTCTCGGGGCAATCCTTGGCAGATATTTTAGGGTGTACCCGTACAGCAGTATGGAAGCATATTGAGGAGCTCAGAAAAGAAGGCTTCGAGCTTGAAGCCGTGCGGAAACGGGGCTATCGCATTATCAAAACTCCGGATAAAGTCACGGACAATGAAATACGGTATGGATTGAACACAAAGTTCCTTGGCCATACGATTTATTATCAGGAATCAATAGACTCGACTCAAAAAAAGGCCCATCACCTTGCATATGACGGCTGTCCGGAAGGGACGATCGTCATCGCAGAGGAGCAGACGAGCGGCAGGGGCAGATTGACTAGACCATGGCACTCCCCAAAGTTTACTGGAATTTGGATGAGCATTGTATTAAGGCCGAAACTGCCCCCTCAACAAGCACCTCAATTTACGCTGATTGCAGCGGTGGCCGTTGTACAGGCCATCGAAGAAGTATGCGGATTGAATCCGGAAATAAAATGGCCGAACGATATCCTTATCAAAGGAAGAAAAGTAACAGGGATATTGACCGAGCTGCAAGCGGAGTCAGATAAAATCAATTCCATCATAATCGGGATCGGTATGAACGTTAATGCCGAGGAAAGTGATTTCCCAGAAGAGCTGAAGAAAATTGCGACTTCCATTGCCATTGAAAAGGGACAAAGTGTATCCAGGGCCAGGCTTATACAAAAAATCTTGGAAAAGCTTGAAAATTACTATCAGATCTATTTAGAAAAAGGTTTTTCGCCTATCAAGTGGCTTTGGGAAGGTTATGCTGTAAGCATTGGCAAGAACATTATTGCAAGAACAATCACAGGTTCAATCGAGGGAAAAGCTTTGGGAATCACGGATGAAGGCGTACTCAGGATTCAGGATGAGAATGACAAAATCCATGAAGTCTATTCTGCGGACATAGAATTTCCTGACAATAATTAAGGATAGTCAATAAAAATCTCCTCTGGTATAATATAAATTGGGCAGTATCATATTATGACCTGCACCTGCAAGTTTTACCGATTAAATTGAATACGTTTTCTGCCTTGATCTATATGACGGGGACAGAGGGTCGAAACAGATGATGAATGATACGGGTCCTTCTGCCTATTTGAAGGGCCCTTTTTTCATGCTTGTACGTCAATCATTTTGTTTTCGTCTCCTCTAATTAAAGGAGGAACTGGAATGAAACAGACGACGGATTTTGTGAAAATGAAAAAAACAGGCGAGAAGATTGCAATGCTTACAGCTTATGACTATCCTTCTGCTAAATTGGCGGAAGAATCAGGATCAGATATTTTGTTAGTAGGTGATTCACTTGGAATGGTGGTGTTGGGCTACGACTCAACCATACCGGTTACGATTGAAGATATGATTCACCATACGAAAGCCGTGAAAAGGGGAGCGAAAGATACTTTCATCGTTACAGACTTGCCGTTCATGACTTATCATTTAAATCGCGAAGAAACCTTGAGATCAGCTGCTGCAGTCATTCAGCAAGGAGGGGCACATGCGGTAAAAGTGGAAGGCGGAGGTCATGTTGTTGAGATGATCGCTTCCTTGACATCTGCAGGCATCCCTGTCATGTCTCATTTGGGATTGACCCCCCAATCGGTTGGTGTGCTTGGGGGCTACAAAGTCCAAGGGAAAACTGCGGAAGCTGCCAATCAATTATTGGAGGAAGCGGTAAAGTGTGAAAGTGCAGGAGCTTTCGCTCTGGTACTGGAGTGTGTTCCGAAGCAGATTGCCGAAAAAATCACGAATGCCCTCGCCATTCCTGTCATCGGGATTGGTGCAGGTGCCGGGACAGACGGGCAGGTTTTGGTCTATCATGATGTTGTCACTTACGGAGTAGAAAGAGTACCGAAATTCGTGAAGCAATATACGGATGTCAATCACGCCGTCAGGGAAGGCCTTAAACAATATGTACGAGAAGTAAAAGAATTGGAGTTTCCTGAGGAGCGTCATTCTTTCATCATGAAAGCGGAAGAATTATCAGGGTTGTATGGAGGAAAGTGAAATGCAGGTTTACGAAAACATCCAAGAATTTAAAAATCAAATTAAATCAATCAAGCAGGCAAATTTATCGATAGGTTTTGTCCCGACAATGGGATATTTGCATGAAGGGCATCTATCTTTAGTGGAAGCTGCTAAAAATGAAAATGATATTGTCATAATGAGCATTTTTGTGAACCCGCTTCAATTCGGACCGAATGAAGACTATTCAACGTACCCGCGAGATTTTGGAAGGGATAAAGAATTGGCAGAGGAAGCAGGAGTGGACTTGATTTTTGCTCCGCAGCCGGAAGAGATGTATCCCCGGACTCCCTCCATACAGTTCACAGTCTCAGAGCGTGTGAATGTACTATGCGGGCGGAAGCGAGAAGGCCATTTTGACGGAGTCGCAGCAGTATTGACGAAATTATTTCATTTGGCCGAACCAGATAGAGCCTACTTCGGACTAAAAGACGCCCAGCAAGTTGCTGTCGTGGATGGACTAATAAAGGATTTTAACTTCCCCATCCAACTGAGCCCTGTAGAAACGGTTAGGGAAGAGGACGGATTGGCGAAAAGCTCACGGAATGTAAAGCTTACAAGCGAAGAAAGAAGAGAAGCGCCGGAGATCTATGCTGCTCTTAAGTATGGCAAGGATATGTTCCTTAGCGGAATCGGAGCTGAAGATGTGGAAAGGATGATTTCAGAGAGACTGAGAGAGAGGACGTCAGGGACTGTGGATTACGTGGAAATTTATGAGTATCCATTCCTGAAGGCCCCTGATCAATCATCTGAAAAAATCATTATCGCAGCAGCACTGCAATATTCCAATGCCAGATTAATTGATAACGTTATATTTTCAACAGGAGTCAGGGAAGGGGACAGCACATGCTTAGAACAATGATGAACGGCAAGATCCACCGTGCCACTGTCACGGAGGCAAATTTAAATTACGTAGGCAGCATCACGATCGATGAAGACATCCTGGATGCAGTCGACATGACAGCAAATGAAAAGGTGCAGATTGTTAATAATAATAACGGTGCAAGGTTTGAGACCTATATCATTGCAGGTGAAAGAGGCAGCGGCGTCATTTGTCTGAATGGGGCAGCAGCCCGTCTGGTACAGGTAGGGGATACGGTGATCATCATTTCCTATGCACTCGTAGACAAGGATGAAATAAAGTCACACAAGCCAAAGGTTGCGGTGATGAATGAAAAAAATGAAATCATCCAAATGATATCACACGAACCAGAAGCTACCGTGCTGGTTTAAGCTATAGCCAGCTCTAAACTAGAAATATTTTAACCACACGAATATACAATATTCGATGAGGCTGTCCATTTTAGGGAGAGCCTCGTTTTTATTTCATGCCAGTGGCTGGTATAATTCATTTTATGATAAACTTGTTACCGTCAGATTGAAGTTAGAGAGAAATTAAAGGTGTGAAAAGTATGACCCAAAAATATGTTGTTGTTGATTTGGAAACAACAGGTAATGCACCCAAAAAAGGCGATCGCATCATCCAGATCTCTGCAGTCGTCGTTGAGAATAGAAAAATCAAGGAGCAGTTTACCTCATTTGTCAACCCAGAACAAATGATTCCTGCGTTTATTACTGAATTGACGGGAATCGACGATGAAATGGTTAAGGATGCTCCCACTTTTGATGAAATTGCGCCAGACATTATCCGAATTTTGGATGGCTCGATATTCACTGCACATAATGTGAATTTTGACTTGAATTTTCTTCAGGCTGAATTAGAAGAGGCTGGTTATCCTTGTTTTAATGGTCCTTCGGTGGATACAGTTGAAATGGCTAAAATATTACTTCCGACTGCTGACAGTTATAAGTTGACTGAGCTGTCAAGTGGGTTTTCACTTAATCATGAAAGGCCGCATCAGGCAGATAGCGATGCTTATGCCACTGCGCTATTGCTATTGGAATTCATGGAAAAAATAGAAGTGCTGCCGATGGTAACGATTGAAAATCTCTTAACCCTTTCCTTCCATTTGAAAAGTGATGTCCATTTGGTACTTCAGGCTTTACATAACATAAAGCTATCCCATATTGAGAACCTCCCTGATCATTTGGAGGTATACAGGGGGATTGTCTTGGCCAAAAATCAGGAAATTCAGCATGTGGAGCTTAAGCCGCCAAGCTTTCCAGAATCCAACGATGAAAAAAATCAATTATTATCCTTTGGGGTAGATGGATTCGAGGCGAGGGAAGGTCAGCTTCAAATGATGGACATGGTCATGAAGGCCTTCAGGAAACCCGGGCATGCAGTCATCGAAGCAGGGACCGGCATCGGAAAGTCACTTGGCTATTTGATTCCGAGCATATATTATTCTGTCGAAAAAAATGCACCTGTCATCATTAGTACATATACCAATCAATTACAGGAACAGCTTCTTTCGAGGGAAATATCCGCTTTGCAGAAAATGCTGCCATTTTCGTTCAAGACTGCACTGTTGAAGGGCAGGAGCCATTATCTTCATTTACTGAAATTCGAACAAACCTTAAAGGAAGAAGATGCTCAGTACGATTCAGTTTTGACCAAGATGCAGATTCTAGTATGGCTGACCTCTACGATGACAGGGGATCTTGGTGAATTGAATTTGTCCAGTGGAGGAAGGCTCTATTGCAGCAGAATCAAACATGATGGGTGGTATTTATCTAAAGAAAAAGATCCGTGGGTATCGAAGGACTTCTATTTAAAAGCAAGGAAAAATGCTGAAAATGCAAATATTATCATCACGAATCATGCGATGCTTATGAATGACCTGCTGAATGAGACGTCCATCTTACCGCCATATGAAACGCTTGTATTGGATGAAGCACATCATATTGAAAAGGCTGCAAGGGCTCATGCCGGCGCTTCACTGGATATCATTTCAAGTAAGTTTTTATTGGGTCAGCTCGGTACCAATGAAAAAAGACAGCTTGCCCACAGGCTATATTCCTTGATTGAGGAGCATGGGATTACAATTAGTTTTCACCCCTTTGAAATGGATCGGTCGCTCCAGGATCTCGATCAGGATTTTGATGATTTATTCGGCATCTTAGCTCATATAAGCAGGCAATTCGAAAAGAAACATCAGCCTCAATTTCAAAAGATCCAGTATCTTTTGAATGAAATCGGCAAGGATGGGCGCGATTATAAATCATTTTATATTTGTGCAGAAAGAGTTAAATCCGGCTTAAAAGACATTCGGCAAAAGGTTGAAACAGGACTGGAGACTGTAAAAAAAGCAGAGAGGGCTTTAAGTGCGGCGGATAAAGCTCTTTTAGAGGAGCTTCATGGATTATTGATCCAATGGGAAGAAATGGAGAGGACTATATCGGATTTGATCCTACGCCCTGATGAAAGAAATGTTATCTGGGTGGAAGCGGATTTAAATGGGATCCCCAATAGTCTGAGCATTATTGGGCAGCCGGTTTCACTCGATAAACAATTACGGGACTTTTTGTTTTCTGTGAAAAAAAGCGTGGTCATGACCTCAGCCACATTGACCGTAAAATCGTCATTTGATTATTTTTTACAAGAAGTCGGACTATCCGGAAGAGAAATATTGAAACTGCAGCTCCCTTCTCCATTTGAGTATCAAAAAATGGCCAAACTAATTATCCCAAATGATATCCCTGAAATCAGAAAAGTCCAATCGGCACAGTATATCGATGCCATTTCGAATCATATCATCGCTTTGGCGGAGGCAACGAAAGGAAGGATGCTCATTTTGTTTACGTCCTTCGATATGTTGAAGCGAACGTATAATTTAATTAAAGATAGTGGGACTCTTGACGATTATGTATTAATGGCACAAGGGATATCCGGCGGGAGCAGGACCAGGTTGACGAAGAACTTCCAGCGCTTCGATAAGGCGATTTTATTTGGCACGAATAGTTTCTGGGAGGGTGTGGATATTCCAGGAGAGGATTTATCATGTCTGATAATCGTCCGTCTGCCCTTTGCACCGCCAAATGAACCGGTTACGAAAGCGAAATGCCGACAAGTGGAGAAGGCTGGGAATAATTCATTTTCCGAATATTCCTTGCCAGAGGCGGTATTGCGTTTTAAACAAGGATTTGGGAGGTTGATTCGCCGCAGCACGGACAGAGGAATAGTTATCGTATTTGATAGAAGGATCATGACCACTTCATATGGCCGTGCCTTTACTTCCTCTATTCCACCGATTCCTACGGTCCAAGGCGATATTAATGAAATCGTCACGTTGATTGAGGATTGGTTGTAAACATATTTTTTTGCGAATGACACATTCTAAACGTAGTATGATTTGGAGGAATTGTCATGAAAGTGTTATTCGCAGTTGTTTTGCTCATTTTCGCCGGGCCAGTGGAGGCACATGGCTCAACCATTGACCTGAACCTGCAGAAGGACGAATTTGCCATTTCTTTTTTACCGCTTTCTGATGGAGAGGCAGCAATTGTCCATTTAGCCGATCATCACGGCATTTTGATCAACTTGGGTGGCAGCAGTGATAAGGACGAAATCGTTGCTTATTTAAAGAAATTCGAAATTACAACATTGGATTCATTGTGGCTAACGAACGAGGGAACGATTAATTTATCACTTTTGGATCATTTGGTGAAAAATTTTCAATTAAAAGATGCGATGGTTTTAGAGAAAGACTATTCCAACCTTCTTGCACGCTCTCCATCCATGGATATAAACACATGGAAAAATAATGATACTTTTTCAATCTATCCATCAGTAAACGTACATGTTCATTATGTGGGAGACAGCTTGAATGAAGGGGCTGATTTTTCCATTGATGATTCAAAGTACCATTTTTTATGGATGAGCTCTACAAGCAAGGAGAGCCAATCAGCTTTATTGAAGCAGCCCTTGGATCAGATCAATATTGTTAAGATTGCAAATTACGCTCAAAAAAAAGCCATCACTGAAGACCTGCTTACCCATATTGATCCTCAAACCTCGATCATTTTTAAGAAGCAGAAACTAATGCCGAATCCCGATATCATGGAGATGCTTTATGAAACATGGATCGATACATATTCAACCGATCAGCATGGTTTGATTACGATAAAATTCGGGCATTCCACTTATGAGGTCATCACGTTTGAGTGAACCGGGCTGGAGGCTCCGGAGGGAACAGCGGGCCGGGTGAGACCCCGCAGCGAAGCGAGGAGAGGTAAGGCGGATGTTCGATAAAGTTCGGCACGTCGTGTGTCAACATCGAATGACCTCACTTCATCTGAGCCCCCTCGTAAAGCAAGCATCCTGCAGCGGAATCAACCTTACACAACCTTTAATGAATAGCATCGAAAAGAGAGTTAATAAAAGTATAAAGTTTACGATTACATCCAGCTTGATCAAAAAAAGCTGCTGTTCAGCAGCCAAGCGATGTGTGGATTAGAAAATTTTTTTGAAACAACACCAATATTATAATCGGATTCATTTAAATGCTGTTATAATGTTTAAGTGGATGGTTTCATTACTGTTATTGTTGCCTCATGACGGGCAACTATTAGTAACAATATTTGTTTATGGAGGTGGATTTGCTTTGGAAAGTAAAATTGAAGTATTGTCTACGGTCAGGATCCAAAACAATCCTGATTTATATAAAGTGGTGGACGCATTGAATCGGACTTTAAAAGAAAAAGATCTAATGTTTGGATTGGCTTTGGATTCCCAAGATCAAAATACAGCCATCTTTACAATATATCGTACATAAGAGTGATGAACTTTGAAAAAATGGATATTGTTTTTTATAGGATTGACAATTATTGTATTAGCCATAACGATTAATATATTTATTAAAGGACATTCTCCTTTGAGAGCTGCACGCGATGAGGCAGTTCAAGAAGTGAAGCATTCCACTGATATTGTGAAAGTAAAGGATTTTTACTTATATCATGGCTCCAAATCCATCTACACAGTTGTAGGGGAGACAAAAAACGGGGAAAAAAAGGTGGCATTCATCCCTGAAAACAAAAAAAGCGGCCTGACAGAAATTAAATGGGCAAAAGGAATCTCAAAAGAAGATGCCCTCAATAAACTAACACAAGAAAAACATCCAAAAAAAATATTGGGGATCCGGCTCGGACTTGAAAAAGTCGGTCCAATATGGGAAATTTCCTATTTAGATAATGAAGGCGACCTTAATTATTATTACCTATTATTTAAATCTGGAGATTGGTGGAAAACTGTCGAAAACATATAAGGAGGAATGACGATGGATATCCGATTAGCAGAAAGAGTAAAAGCATTAACTCCTTCCTCAACACTGGCTATCACCGCAAAAGCAAAAGAAATGAAGGCTGCTGGAATCGACGTTATAGGTCTCGGAGCAGGTGAACCAGACTTCAACACCCCGCAGCATATCATTGAAGCTGCAATTGAAGCCATGAAACAAGGACACACGAAATATACGCCATCCGGGGGACTTCCGGCATTAAAAGATGCAATCATCGATAAGTTCAAGACTGATCAAGGGCTGGAATACAAGAGAAATGAAATCATTGTGACAACGGGTGCCAAGCATGCACTGTACACCCTTTTCCAAGTTCTGCTGGATGAAGGAGATGAAGTCATCATCCCTATCCCTTACTGGGTCAGCTACCCTGAACAGGTGAAGTTGGCAGGCGGTGAACCGATTTATCTCGAAGGAAAAGAAGTGAATGAATATAAAATAACAGCCGAACAGCTTCGTGGTGCGGTTACAACCAAAACGAAAGCGGTCATCATCAATTCGCCGAGCAACCCTACCGGCATGCTCTATTCAAAGCAAGAACTTGAAGAAATCGCAAATGTCTGCTTGGAAAACAATATACTGATTGTTTCGGATGAGATATATGAGAAGCTTATTTATGGTCAACACAAACATACCTCGATTGCTGAACTTTCACCACAAATTAAAGAGCAGACGATCGTGATCAACGGGGTTTCAAAATCACATTCGATGACAGGTTGGAGAATCGGATATGCCGCAGGAAGCCAAACGGTGATCAAAGCGATGACAGACCTTGCAAGCCACTCCACCTCCAATCCGACGACTGTGTCCCAGTATGGAGCCATTGCTGCATATAAAGGGACCCAGGATCCAGTTGAAGAGATGAGGACGGCATTTGAAGAAAGATTGAATATCATTTATGATCAATTGGTGAAAATTCCTGGGTTCAATTGCCTTAAGCCTCAAGGTGCATTCTATTTGTTCCCTAATGTCAAGGAAGCCGCAATGAAGACAGGCTTCTCTGATGTGGATGAATTCGCCAAAGCTCTTCTGGAAGAAGCCAATGTCGCTGTGATCCCTGGCTCCGGTTTCGGATCACCTGATAATATCCGCTTATCTTATGCGACATCTTTGGATTTATTGGAAAGCGCAGTTAATCGCATTGATGAGTTTGTACAATCAAAATTGGTTACTAATTGATTCTTCGAAGGTTCGGCAGCGGTTTGCCGAACCTTCAAATTTCAAATATTGCTTGTCAACAGCAAGGTATGTATAATAAAACACGATACATAAAAGAGGACGTTTAATGTTTTTGGAGGGAATAAAAAAGTGAAAACAATGATTGGTGAAGTAAGTAAACATGTAGGCCAAGAGGTTGTTATCGGTGCTTGGCTTGCCAATAAGAGATCCAGTGGGAAAATTGCATTCATGCAGTTGCGTGATGGTTCCGGATTCATCCAAGGTGTAGTCGTAAAAGCAGAAGTGGAAGAAGAGGTTTTCCAAAAAGCAAAATCAATCACACAGGAAACTTCCATGTATATCACTGGAATCGTTCAAGAAGATTCCAGATCTCCGTTCGGGTATGAGTTATTGATTAAAGATATTGAGGTTATCAGTGAATCTGTCGATTTCCCGATTACTCCTAAAGAACACGGCACTGAATTCTTGATGGATCATCGTCATCTATGGTTAAGATCGAGACGACAGCATGCCGTCATGAAAATCAGGAACGAAATTATCCGTGCGACATACGAATTTTTCAATGAGAATGGTTTCGTAAAAGTTGATCCGCCAATTTTGACCGGAAGTGCACCTGAAGGCACGACAGAACTTTTTGCAACAAAGTATTTTGAAGAAGATGCCTATCTTTCTCAAAGCGGTCAGCTCTACATGGAAGCTGCAGCAATGGCGTTAGGGAAAGTATTCTCCTTCGGACCTACGTTCCGTGCGGAAAAATCCAAAACCCGCCGCCATTTAATTGAATTCTGGATGATAGAACCAGAAATGGCGTTCTATCAATTCGAGGATAATCTCCAGGTGCAGGAACAATATGTATCCTATATTGTTCAATCTGTATTGAAAAATTGTAAGCTTGAATTAGAGCGTTTGGGGCGCGATACAACCAAACTCGAGAAAATTCAAGCACCTTTCCCGAGAATCAGCTATGATGATGCTGTGAAATTCCTTCAGGAAAAAGGATTTGATGATATTCAGTGGGGTGATGATTTCGGTGCACCACACGAAACTGCCATTGCAGAAAGTTATGAAAAACCAGTGTTCATCACTCACTATCCGACTTCTTTGAAGCCTTTCTATATGCAGCCTGCAGAAGACCGCGATGATGTGGTCCTTTGTGCAGATTTGATCGCGCCGGAAGGATACGGGGAAATCATCGGCGGTTCCGAGAGGATCCATGATCATGAATTGCTGAAGCAAAGGCTTGAAGAGCACGATTTGGGCTCTGATGCATATAAATGGTATCTGGAACTTAGACAATACGGATCTGTTCCGCATTCCGGATTCGGACTGGGACTTGAGAGGACAGTAGCATGGATCTCAGGAGTAGAGCACGTACGTGAAACGATCCCATTCCCAAGACTGTTGAACCGTTTGTATCCATAAGATAAGATCATATACAGAGAGCTCCACAGTTTCGGCTGTGGGCTCTTTTTATTTGGGATTGTGATCAAGTTGGAGGTTGTTTTTCGCTGAAGATTCCCTGGTGAGGCGCTTTGTTTCGCCATGGGCTATATCCTATCCTGCTTAACCAGAATCTGAAGACTGTATTAATATGGGTGGCAGAGAGGCTCGGAATGGCTCCCGTAGTGATGGAGGATTTAGGCAAATGGTAGCGAAAGGATCGGATAAGCGCCCGTTTCCAGGGGAGCCGCGAGCAAATGGTAGCGAAAGAATCGGATAAGCGCCCGTTTTCAGGGGAGCGGAGGCCAAACGGTAGCGATAGAGCTGGAACAGCTCCCGTTTCCAGAGGAGCCGCGGACAAACGGTAGCAAAAGAACCGGATGAGCGCCCGTTTCGATTGGCTCATCACAACTATCAGCATTAATTCCCGCCTGAACAAAGACGTTTTTGTGGAGCACCTTCAATGGCTGCTAACATGAACAGATGATCATCGTTCAGATAAAGGAAAGGACACTTGCGTTCTAAAATGGACTTTCCCTTTTTTAACTTAAGCAATATTAAAAGGGGCAAAGGGAACCAGGGAAGGATATTACCATCCCTTTTTTTCCTTCTCCGTGATATACTATTGGGTGAGGTGTTACAAGATGGATAAAGAGATTTTTTTAGCTTGGATGGACGAAGGGACGCTGCAAATTCCCCAAATCTTATTAAAAAATTATACGAAATTAGGTCTGAATGAAACGGACTTGGTCCTTTTACTTCACGTTTATTCATTTATACAAAGAGGCAATGAATTCCCAACCCCTGAAGAGCTTTCGGGAGACATGAATATATCAGGAGGGGAATGCTCTTCCATTTTAAGAAGGATGGTCCAGCAAAATATTCTTTGTATTGAGGAAGGCTATACGGAAGACAGCATACGCTATGAGAAATATTCCTTGAAGCCATTGTGGCTTAAGCTTGCAGATATGATTGCGAATGATTTGAAGAATGATCGCATGCAGAAGGATCTACATGATGAGTCAGAACTGTATACAGTTTTTGAAAAAGAATTTGGACGGCCGCTATCCCCATTGGAATGTGAGACACTTGCAATGTGGATGGACCAGGACCACCACGATTCCGTCATTATCAAGGCAGCTCTTAGGGAATCAGTAATTTCTGGGAAGCTAAACTTCAGGTACATTGATCGCATCTTATTCGAATGGAAAAAGAATGGCGTTCAAACGATTGAACAGGCAAGGCGCCACGGAGAAAAATTCCGCCAGCCAAAAAAGGCAAATAGTGAATATCAAAAGTCCAACACGGTGCCGTTCTACAATTGGCTGGAACAATAGGCACCTATTTAATTTTGTGTACAGGTGGTTAAGGAATGTTAAATAAACAACAAATTCAATATTGTTTAAGTGAAATTGAAAAAATGTATCCGGACGCCCACTGTGAGCTCGTTCATGAAAATCCTTTTGAATTGGTGATTGCAGTTGCGCTGTCCGCACAATGCACGGACGTACTGGTAAATAAAGTGACGTTGAAGCTGTTTCAAAAATACAAACGGCCCGAAGACTATTTGAATGTGGAACTTGAAGAGCTTCAAAATGATATCCGTTCAATTGGCCTTTATCGGAACAAAGCAAAAAATATCCAGAAATTATGCAAGATGCTGCTTGATGAGTATGGCGGACAAGTGCCAAAGGAACGGGAAGAACTCGTCAAACTCCCGGGAGTTGGCAGGAAGACGGCGAATGTGGTCATGTCAGTAGCATATGGAATCCCTGCTATCGCTGTTGATACCCATGTTGAGCGAGTGAGCAAAAGATTGGGGATCTGCCGCTGGAAGGACAGTGTTTTGGAAGTGGAAAAAACATTGATGAGAAAGATTCCGGAAGAAGAGTGGTCTGCCACACATCACAGATTGATTTTCTTTGGCAGGTATCATTGCAAAGCACAAAATCCTCAATGTCCTGTTTGCCCTCTGCTTCCGCTTTGCAGGGAAGGACAAAAGAGGATGAAAAAGAAGAGCCTATGAATGTTCCTGCAGAATTAATTCATCCTCTTTTCCAGTCTGCGATCGATCGATATTTTCCTGATGATGCGAATTATTATCGAAATGCAGCAGCAGATCAACCTTGGATGGAAATTCAATTGAACATGCCGCTTTTAATGGACGAGTGGAAACGGCTGGATGCAATATTATATCGTCTCTTTTCCGAAAGAAGTAAAGAAATAGTCGATCCCATGAAGCTGTCCATTTCCTTTTTTTTAAAAATATTGTATTGGACAAACAATCGACCGGTCCAATTAAGCAATTGGCAACAAGAATTATCCAACTTGAGGGTCATACCAGTCAATACATTGGAGCGGCTCCAATTCATAGAATCGAATCCTTTTCTTTATCATTCATATAAACAAGTTTCTGAATTAATAAAAGAACAATCAAAGTTGTTTGCCAAATACTCGGCAATGAAAAATTCAAACCAAAGCACCTCGAAAGATGGCTGCTAAAAAACCCGCTTGGAATTTGTCCAAGCGGGTTTTAATGTAATTATTTTCATTACGGTGTCGAACCACCAGAGCCAGTACCAGAGCCAGTACCAGAGCCAGAGCCAGAACCAGAGCCAGTGCCAGTGCCAGAACCAGAGCCAGAGCCAGAGCCGGTACCAGAGCCAGAGCCGGTACCAGAGCCAGAGCCGGTACCAGAGCCAGAGCCGGTACCAGAGCCAGAGCCGGTGCCAGAGCCGGTGCCAGAGCCGGTACCAGAGCCAGAGCCGGTGCCAGAGCCGGTGCCAGAGCCGGTACCAGAGCCAGAACCGGTGCCAGAGCCAGAACCAGAGCCGGTACCAGAGCCAGAACCGGAGCCATCGCCAGAACCAGAGCCGGTACCGGAGCCATCGCCAGAACCAGAGCCAGTACCGGAGCCATCGCCAGAACCAGTGCCGTTACCATTACCGTTACCATTACCGTTACCATTACCGTTACCGTTACCATTGCCCTGATCATTACCATTACCGTTGCCATTTTGATCGCCCATGACATCGACGGTTACAGATGCTGGGTCGCTTTTTTGACTATTGGTCACAGCAGTAACGTTGAATGTATACACTCCTCCAGGCTGAGGATTGTCTATTTTGATCGAATGATCTTTTGTCGTTGTTATCGGCTGCGTTGCGCCGCCTGCCATTGAACCTGTGATTTCGAATTGAACATCTTTCTCATCGCCATAATCCCAAGATAATTCAATTTGGTTCGTATCAGGATTGTACTTGCCTTTCAATCCTGAAGGGGAATCAGGTTTATCAAAAGCCGTTGATGTTTCGGATGGTTCATGTCCCCTAACAAATAGTTCATGGACGATTTTGTCTTCAGGTGTATATTTGCTTGGTTTTTTCATGGTGCCTTCCTCAACGGCAGTTCTGACGACGGAATCAGGCTTTTTGAAATCAGGTGTATCCTTGCCTTCGGATACATGAGCCATCAATTTGCTGAATAAAATTTGCGAAATATGTTGATTTGCGCGCTTTATTGGGGTAGATCTGTTATCATATCCAGTCCACACGGAAGCCGTATAGTTTGTCGTATACCCCGTAAACCAAGAATCTGGTACATCACTATTAGCATAATTACCAGAGCCATAGTTTGTGGTACCTGTTTTCCCGGCTAAAGGTAAACCTGATACATTAGCGTCATGACCTGTACCATGAGGTGCAGTCAATACGTCCTTCAGCATGTCCGTTACCATATATGCCGTATAATCTTTCATAGCTACTTTCGGTTCTTGTTTATTCTTGATGACCGTTCCATCAGGAAGGACAATTTTCAAGACAGTATGCGGTTTGTTATAAATTCCATTATTACCGAAAGCGGCATAGGCCCCAGCCATTTGTTCAGGGGAAACGCCATTACCTCCTCCTATGGCATCCGATTCATTGATTGAATCAAAATGGAATCCTAATTTCTCAGAGAAAGCTTTAGATTTATCAATTCCCACAGCTTGCATTGTCTGTAGGGCTGGGATGTTCCTTGACATGTAGAGTGCTTTACGCATAGACATCTGTCCTAAATACTTACCATCCCAATCATGAATTTCTGTCCCATTTGAATATTTATATGGCTTATCATCCAGCTGATGATACGTAGACCATTTTAAATTTTCGATTGCTGGACCATAGTCCATGATGGGCTTGAATGTAGAACCAGGTTGTCTTTTTATTTCAGTAGCACGATTCAATCCGCGTTTCACTTTCTGATTTCTGCCGCCGCCGATTGCCCTGATGGCGCCTGATTTCGTATCCAGAAGGGTGATCCCCGCTTGGAACTTGTCATCAGGATATTGTATTTCCCCATTTCCGTTCATCAGCTTTTCGACGTACTGCTGTGCATCTGTATCCAATGTTGTATAGATCTTCAAGCCGTCAGAGTAAGGATTGTAATCGCCCATCTTCTGAACTTCCTTGATGACTTGATCCACGTAAGAATCGTATTTTTGCTCGATTTTATCCTGTTCATCCTGCTTTTTAAGCATGGATTTGATCGGAACTTGCTTCGCTTTTTCCATTTGATCCTTTGAAATTTTATGATGTTGATACATTAGTGACAACACTACATCTCTGCGTTTCTTTGCAGCTTCAGGATGTTCGAATGGATTATAGTTGTTCGGGCTTTGCGGCAAGCCTGCAAGCAAAGCGATTTGCGGCAGTGACAATTTCTTGAGGTCTTTTCCATAGTAATGCTTCGATGCGGTCTCGATTCCATGGACTCCGTCACTGTAGTAAACCTTGTTGACATACATTTCAAAAATTTCATCTTTTGTATATTTCTGTTCCAGCTTTATGGCAAGCCAAGCTTCCTGTGCTTTCCGTTTCAAGGTTTTGTTGTCGGAAAGATAATAGTTTTTGATGACTTGCTGTGTGATGGTACTTCCCCCCTGGGAGCCGAATCCATGGGTGAAGTTGGCTAGGACTGCCCCTGCAAGACGGATTGGGTCAATCCCATGATGTTGATAGAATCGATTATCTTCTGTAGCCAGTACCGCATCGACGACCTCTTTCGGGATGTCGTTGAAATTCACATAGTCCCTGTTGACCGAACCTACGGTGGTTGCAAGCTTGCCATCCATGCCATAGATTTCTGAGGCTACAGGGTCTTTCAAACGCTTCTCATTCAGGGGAGGAGCTGTGCTTGCGTAGTAGGCAAATGTACCTGCTCCTGCAGCCAACCCTAGAATTCCTAAAATAAATATTGTTAAAAATACCTTTTTAAAAAGACTTTTCTTTTTCTTACCTTTTCGTTTTGCAGATTGCTGTTGTTTACGGCGATCTTCTCTTGATTGCGTTTTTCCTGCCATATTCAGCATTCCTCACTTTCTATCTATAAGGGAATACCCTTAGAAAATCATAATGAATAAAGCTTTTCTATAACTTTAATGTAATCAATGCGTGGATGCAATCCAAGTGGTATGGGGTGGCCATTTTCTTGAATCTCCATTTTTGAAATGGATTTTCTACCACCATTGATCATTCTTTCCCAAAAATGGATGAGATGTTCTCCTTCCAGTAGAAATACTTCCTCCGTTTTGGAAAATCTTAAGATGACAAATGCAATGCCATGTTGTAATAGTGTCTGCTCCATATGCTTGATTTGATGCTCATGGAAGTTTTTCAATGGGAAGGAAGTCTGGTTCTGCGTTTCCTTTGCTTCAAAATCAATGTACCGCCCTTTGAAAACACCATTATAGTCTGTCGTTGATGCCTGCTTGAAGTATGCTTCCTTTATGACCGCCGCACTTCTTCTGGGGTAGTCAACTTTCACGATCTGTACTGGCGTCGGTTTTTTATGGATAAGTGCAATCTTATTTGCAAGATAATATTCATTTGTCTCATTTAGATCTTCTTCAAGCGTCATGCCCCTATTGCTGTAAGTCGATGTTCTATTTGTTCTCGCCTTTGCTGCGCTTGGGTTGTTGGGAACAAATTTTTTCCCATTTGGGTAATGAAAGTCCATGAACACACACCTCTCAAACTATTACCCATCATACCAGAAACAAAACGGGGATGGGTGAATAAAAATCTTCATATCCTCCCAAGATATTGATAGAAATGGAAAGGAAGCTCGATTTATGAAGAAAATCTTTTATTTTCATCGTCTTTTTCCGAAAATCTCTACAAATATATCCGATTCTGAGCTGATTGACTTGATTCGTCAAATTACGTTCACATCTAACAAAGACAATATTTCCAGAACAGATGCCTATCAAAGATTTTATATGAAACATACGGAAATACGTTGGGCATTTTTGGCATCGATGGTTTCCCGGAATGCCGGCTGGAATATGTGCGACCTCGTACATCCGCTGTTTCAAGCGAGTGTCGATCCAAGAACTAGAGAAAGACTTTTTCTTACATATGAACGAGCAAATTGGCTCATCTTTCATGATGCATTCCCTCAATTGCTTCTCTATCATTATTCGACGATTTTAAAGAGGCCCTTGTTTCATTTATTGAAAGGATTTTGTGTATCAGAGTTCATGCATGGAGAATGGCAGAGATTTTGGGCAGAAAATGATCATAGCCGCTTGACCATTTCACTCATCATAAATGAGCAAAATCTTATCCAAGAGCCTATTATAATGCATCCTCTTTATAAGAAAAGGGTATTTAAAACTATTCTATTTCATCTTCAGGATTTTTTTCATTTTAGCTGTGTCATCTTTCCGACACTGCAGGGGAACTTGTTCGGGGCAAGTGTATCGAAGTTTACGGACTTAAATGCGAGAATAGACTTGGGAAAAAGGCTCCAAAAGATCCTCTTTCACCCCGATTTATACCCCTATTTTTTAACATTCGCCAAAAATGTGACACACACCGGATCACGATATGATTATAAAAAACTAAACCCCTTTAGGCATGAAAGAGAGATGACGCTGTTAAGGGCTGCCTATCCGATTGTGGAACACCATATTACCGAACAACAGGATTGGTCCGCCTTGGGGAAGATTCACAGCAGGTGGTTTGCAGATGTGGATTTTCAGGAAAGCATCATGCTTACTGAGTGGTTTGACGGGAAGAGACTGAAACAGGACAGACTTTTGAAAGTGAAGTCTTTGCTGAACGAAATAATGGGAAAGACTGACATGTAAATCACCATTATTATCAATGGATATCACATACCTCCAGTCTTTCCCTTAGGCTTTGCCCACTCATGGAAAGTGAGCATCCTTCAGCGGAAATCAACCTTTCCAAGATTCATTAATTCAAGAATGATCAGGTGGAAGGACGGTTTGGTCCATTCAACTTCGGATTGCCGCAGCCCGGTTGTGCATTCTCACGCTTTTCGTTGTGCTTCGTTTGTTTTTTCCCTTTTTTCTCCATGTTCAAACACCTCCTTGGTGGTAGTGTTCGCAATCATGATTAGACCATTCCAAATAAATGTGAATGCTCTTGTCGAAAGCAGCATAAAAACTTGTTTGAAATCCACTTTCTTTGGCGAATTGCTTCTAGTTTTGTCAGTGGGGCAGGGAGATGTAAAATATTGAAGAATTACTTAGAGAAATAAAGTACAGGAGGTAATGCAAATGGTTGCCAATGAGGTCGTCTTGGAAAAACTGAAAGCTATCGAACAGCAATTGGAAGAGTTGGAAAGGCAAATTCAAATTAAGGTCGAAGCCGATGTCAATAATGAAAGACAAATCATGAATGACAAAATCGATGCACAAGAATACCGTTTGGAGAAGGTGACCGAGTACAGCTTTGGGAAGCCTCTTGTCACTAAAATGCCCGAGGGACCATTAAAGCTTGAATTCAATTAGCTGGCTGCTATAAAATATAATAGATGAAATTCCATTAAAGTAGCCATCAAAAGCTGCTTTTTTTATTTAGAGGGGTTGTAATGTTGGAAGATAATCTGCAGAAATTGACAAATGAGCTGATCCAATTGAATCAGGAAGCCCATAATATCTATAAGCATGCACGAGAAACAAATCAAAAAGGTGATTTTTATACCGAAGTGAAGCCTTTTGCTGATCTCGTAAAGTCCAAAGGGGATGAGTGGGAATCAGAGGCATTGAAATGGCTGTCGAATCAAAAACAAAAAAATTTGCATCCTATTCAGATTAAAAATACGAATGAGAATATACAAATGGTATCCATCCAGGCCTTCTTCCCAGAAACAAGCCTGAAAAGGTTCAAGAGTCATGTTCAATCTATCGAATATGTATTGAAACAAGTGTATAATTCCGTTCAGTAATGCTGTATTCGTAAGGCTCTTTTCTCAAAGATTGTTGTTTTTAACAGCTTTTCTTCAAAATAACTTATCATATGTTATTGATTGGAGCGGCAGGTGCGAGACTCCGGAGGGATCAGCGGGCCAGTTGGAAAAGCTGCAGGGCTTTGCCCAGGGGCGACAAGCATAAGGCGATTCTGACACAAATGCGTTATTTGCCTTTTTGACAGAATAGGCTTATGACCTCGAGCCCCTAAGCCCTGGAGTTAGACAGGCGAGACCCCGCAGCGGAAATCAACCTTACACAACCTTTAATGAATAGCAACAAACTTTACGAAAAGAGCTATTCGTAAAGACTCTTGTTAAAATCGTTATTTTATTTGTTGAATTAAAGTTTTCCAGCTCTTTTCTCCCTATATACACAATTTTGAAGTTGAAACTTTGTTTAAACAATCATATTAAGCAACAAAGCATGAGAAAAGTGCCTTTAATAAAGAAGGTGCCGCAAGAGCAATACTTTTGCGGCACCTTTATAAATTCTAATTTATCTTATGATGCCTTCAGGAGGCAGAGATGCCCCTTCGGATTCCAGCTCGCCGACTACCCGGCGGTATTGTTTTCCAGAGAGTTCATTGTGAATGTAGGCATATTTTGCAAAGTCTAAAAGTTCATTTACATCCTCAGTGTCAAATGATCTCTTTTGCTTGAACAATTCTTTAAGTTGTTGCACATTCATTTCCAGATTCCTCCCATTTGTTCTTTCCTTCATCCTATCATGAAAACGGTTTTTTCTTTATTGTAAGAATTATTTAACTTCCGACAAATAGTGAGCTCATTTCGACAAAAATTCTATAAAATAGGACATTTCACCAAAAATTACAATCATTCATAGACTAATATCATGATTAAGGTTGAATGGGAGGTAAAATTGTGAGAACAAGACACAAGACACAGCTGTATTTTCTTGATCCTCAAGCTGCAGGATGGCAGGATAGTGCGGGGAGATTTTCATATATGCAGCAGCATCCGGGAGGGGTGGTTCCCTATAATCCACAGCCTCCATATGGAATGCCTTACCCATACGGACAGTTCCCACCTATGAATAATCCGGGTTATATCCAAAATGGAAATCCGAGTAATAATCCAAATTTTCAGCTAAACCATTATCCAGGTCAACATCCGGGCCAGTTTTATGGAAATCAACAGCAAATTCCTTCTCAGATATTCCAAAATCCACTTCAGCCAGCGGAAGAAGCCAACCAAGGGGCCGCTCAGCAGCAAGGTTATGCCAATCCATATCCTAAAGCCAGCTTTATGCAGAAGCCTCAAGGTTCGGGAGTGAGTTCACTAATGAACTCATTTAAAGGACAAGACGGATCATTAGACTTTAATAAAATGATGAATACGGCTGGACAAATGATGAATGCAGTCAATCAAGTGGGATCGATGGTGAAAGGGATAGGGGGATTCTTTAAAATATAGGATGAAAAAGGGAGGATGCCAATTAGGTCATCCTCCCTTTTTTATGATTCAATCTGAAGTCTCTTTCCTTTTTCTTTCGGTATCTGAATGACCAATAACCCGTCTTGATAAGAGGCCTTCGCCTTTTTATCATTGACGATTGACGGGAGTTGAATGGTTCTTGTGTTTCTCTGGAAAGTTTGTTTACGGAAGATTGCATCATGATTTTGATCCTCTTGCGTAATTAATTCGTTGTTTTGGACAGAAATTGTTACATAATGTGGAAAAATATCAATGAAGATTTGTTCCTTTTTTATTCCTGGAAGCTTCGAGGTAATGGTGATTTCATTTTCAGTTTCATGAAGCTCAGCTGAAAAGCTATGTTGATTGGATGGGAACGGAGCTGAAAAAAATTCATCAATGCTTTCCAAAATACCCTTAACCGGTTTTTCACGAAAAAAATCATTCATGGAATTCACAAGATCCCCAAATTGGTCGCGTGCCGGTCTTTTTGAGGATGGTTTCTTAGGTTCAGACATCAAACTTCCCCTCTCTTTTCCAATGTTCACTTCAGTATATGCTGGCATCTGGGCAGAGTGCCTATTTATTGTTTTACTTATAACAAATTGGGGGATTGTAAGTAATATCTGTAAAAAAAAGAGGTGTTACGATGGAAAGGCAGCTTGTAGGCAAAAACGAATTGGCTTATCTAGACAACAAAATGAATGGGGAGACGATTTTGTTGATCCATGGATTTTGTGGATCCTCCGACTATTGGAGCAAGATCATTCCTCGGCTAAGCAATCATCGCGTCATCGCCATTGACATTAGGGGCCACGGAGGTTCTTCAGTAACGGAAGATGCATTCTCAGTGGAAGATTTGGCCCAGGATATAGAGTATTTTTGCGACCAAAAACAATTGGACCAGTTTTTTCTGTTTGGACACTCTCTCGGAGGCTACATCACTCTGGCATTCGCCGATAAGATGAAGCAGAGGTTAAAGGGATTCGGTCTCATTCATTCGACCTCAATGCCTGATGATTTTCAAGCAAAGGAAAATAGATTGAAAGGGATTGATTCCATACAAGAAAAAGGGATGCATTATTTTGTTGATGAATTGATCCCAAAGCTATTTGCCCCCGATTCTGATAAAGAGCTGATCGAGGAAGCCTTGCAAATTGGCTATGGGACCAACCCTGCTGCAGCAAAGCAATGTTTGAAATCCATGAAGAATCGTCCAGACCGGACGGATGTCATGAAAAATGCAGAGATGCCCATACTGCTTGTAGCGGGAAAAGAAGACAGGATCATCCCTGAAGAAAAGGCTTTTAATGTAGAGGCACCGCATATTTCAAAAAAAATGTTGAATCATTCAGGGCATATGGGAATGATGGAGCAGCCAAATGAACTGGCGGAGATCATAAATGATTTCATTTCCAATGTGCAATCTAATTAGATGCCTGTTTAGGTTTATGTAGATATTGGAAAAAGACTCCTGTCAGACAAGGAGTTTTTTTTCTTTATTAACGAACAGATATTCGCTAAAATGAGAGTATGAGGTGAAAGAAATGTTTCGTAAACAAAACCTAAAAGATGTCATTGATTTGCTTCAATCAGATCCAGAGCTGAAAGAACGGATCATCCATTGGCAAACGCTTGAAGAAAAAGAAGCAATCACAAAGAGCATTCCAAAAGGTGTCCATTCCGAGCTTGCATCTGCTTTACAGAAAAGGGGGATTGAGCGGCTTTATACCCATCAGCATACCGCATATGAACTGGCGGGAAATGGGAAAAGCTTTGTCGCCATCACCCCGACGGCATCTGGGAAAACACTTTGCTATAATTTGCCGGTTTTACAAAAGGTGCTTCAGTCGCCACAATCGCGGGCACTCTATATCTTTCCCACTAAAGCATTGGCACAAGATCAAAAAAGTGAGCTGAATGAGTTAATCCAAGAATCAGATATGAACATAAACAGCTATACATATGATGGCGATACTCCAGCGAATATCCGGCAAAAAGTGCGAAAAGCAGGCCACATCGTCATAACAAACCCTGACATGCTCCATTCGGCTATCCTGCCGCATCATACTAAATGGGTTTCTTTGTTCGAGAACTTAAAATATATTGTCATTGATGAACTTCATATATATAGGGGAGTCTTTGGAAGTCATGTCGCAAATGTCATCAGGAGGTTAAAAAGGATCTGCCAATACTATGGGAGCGACCCTCAGTTCATTTGTACATCGGCAACCATTGCCAATCCAAAAGAATTGGCAGAGCAGTTGACAGGGGAGGAGATGGCTCTTGTAGATGATAATGGGGCCCCTAGTGGAAGAAAACACTTTGTGTTTTATAATCCTCCCGTCGTCAACAAGCCGTTGAACATTCGTAGGAGCGCAACACTTGAAGTGCGTGACTTGGCCGGACAGCTGCTGAAAAACAAAATACAAACAATTGTTTTCGCCCGGAGCAGGGTAAGGGTGGAAATCATCCTTACCTACCTTAAAGAATTGGTGCTTGGTGAGCTTGGCCCAAAATCCATCCGGGGATACCGGGGGGGTTACTTGCCTACTCAGCGAAGGGAAATCGAAAAAGGATTGAGATCCGGTGATATATATGGTGTTGTCAGTACGAATGCATTGGAACTTGGAGTAGATATCGGGCAGCTCCAAGTCTGTATCATGACCGGCTATCCCGGCACCATTGCCAGTGCATGGCAGCAGGCAGGACGAGCTGGAAGGAGACATGGTGAATCATTGGTCATCATGGTCGCAAGTTCAAGCCCATTGGATCAATATATCATTGAGCATCCCGAATATTTTTTTGCACAATCACCAGAAGTGGCTAGAATCGATCCAGATAATTTAATCATTTTGATTGACCATATTAAGTGTGCCGCGTATGAATTGCCCTTTAAACAAGGCGACCATTTTGGCGAGACAGAGATTGAGGATGTTCTTGAATTCTTGGTCGACGAAAGAATCCTACATCATAATGGGAATCGATACTATTGGATGAATGATGCGTTCCCTGCCCACAATATCAGCCTTCGGTCCGCTTCCCAGGAAAATGTCATCATCATTGATACTTCTGTGCCCGCACAAGCAAAAGTCATTGGGGAGATGGACCGGTTCAGTGCAATGACCCTTCTTCATGATGAAGCGATCTATCTTCATCAAGGATTGCAATATCAAGTGGAGGAATTGGATTGGGAAGAAAAAAAAGCATATGTTCGGGAAGTGGACGTCGATTACTTCACCGATGCCAATCTTGCCGTTCAGCTTACAGTTCTTGAAGAGGATCTTTCTAGGGAAGGTTCGCAGGTCTCAAGGGGGTTTGGGGATGTTTCCGTCCGTGCAATGGCGACGATCTTCAAGAAAATCAAATTTGATACGCATGAAAACATCGGATCAGGACCCATTCATCTACCTGAGGAAGAGCTTCATACGAGTTCTGCCTGGATTTCATTAAAGGAGGATGATGTGGGACTCTCCATAAAGGAAGTCGAACAAGGTTTAATCGGTGCAGCGCATGCCCTGAAATCAATCGTCCCATTATTTGTCATGTGCGATCCCCAGGACTTTCATGTCATACCACAGGTAAAAGCAGCCCATAATGAACGGCCAACCATTTTCATCTATGATCATTATCCAGGTGGGATCGGCCTGAGCAAAAAAGTCTTTGAAGATATGAAAAATATCATTCGGGAAGCCAGAAACTTGATTGAAGGCTGCCGATGTCAGACAGGCTGTCCTTCCTGTATAGGGACGGAAACTTTATCCACCAAGAAAGATACACTGCGATTGATGGATGCGATGGATGGCAAGGCAAAATGAGACTGGAGTGTCTTGAATGTCATTGAAAAATAAACTGAACAGGATGAAAAATCATATTGTTCGAGAGGAAAAGGACCGAGTACAGGAAATTGTCCATAGGGCTCCGGAATTTGAGGAACCTATGGACATCCCTTATTTAGATGAATGGAAAAAAATGGGTGTAACTCCGTATTATTTTGATGGAGAATTTTGTCTAATACGTGAAGTCAAATTTCCACTGAATCACCTTCATGGTAAATACGAACTGGGAGACCTCCATACTTCCGTTCAGATGTGGAACAATAGTGAGATCGATCATCCACTTTCTTCAAAGGGAATGGATTCATCAGATCTGTTCTTTTTTGATACGGAAACAACCGGACTCGGCGGGGGAGCAGGTAACACAATTTTCCTGCTGGGATATGCTCAAGTCAAAGAGGATGAAGTTATCCTCAAGCAGCACATCCTTCCGGAACCAGGAAATGAAATCCCCTTCTATCAAAGCTTCTTGGAGAATGTAGATTATACGACATTGGTTACGTATAACGGGAAAGCATTCGATTGGCCACAAGTGAAAACACGTCATACATTGATTCGAGATCATGTTCCGAACCTTCCGGCTTTTGGGCACTTCGATCTTTTTCATGGCGCACGGCGGATGTGGAAGCACAAGCTCGATCGTGTGAAGCTTATCAATGTAGAAGCGGATATCCTGGACTTTCATCGGAAAGACGATGTTCCCGGCTATTTGGCACCGATGATTTATTTCGATTTTGTGGACAGGAAAAATCCCGAGGGCATCATTAAAGTGCTGGAGCACAATGAATTGGATATTTTATCACTGATTTCGCTCTATATTCATTTAACCTGTCAGATCATTGGGGTGGATTCAGACCAATCGGATCAAGAGCGTCTATTGGTGGGCAAATGGTTTGACTATTTAGGCGACGGTGAAACGGCAATAAAATTATTAGAAAAGGTTTCCTACGAAAGTGAGGAACCGGAAGCGGTCGAAGCAAAGTTCAAGCTGGCATTCCATTACAAAAAAATGAAGAGATTCAATGAGGCTGGTAAACTTTGGGGAGAAGTCGTGATAAAAGGTTCCCTTGTGGAAGTCCAAATGGCCTTAATTGAACTTGCTAAGATTTATGAGCATCAATTCAAAGATTTTGTGAAGGCATTCGAATATACCAATCAAGCATTGGAGCTTGAAATGAAGGAAGCACAAAGAAGCGAAAAGAAGTTGTTGGAATTGGATAAAAGGCTTAAAAGAATCAAAAAAAAGCTTCAAAAAGGTACAAAAATATAAAATTTGGGAGTGAATCCCTTTTTTGTTATTAAAATTTAATAATTAAAATGTTTTATTAACATCAAAAAATGTTGTGAAGATATGTCGAAAGTTGTAAAATATTGAAATGTATTGAATATTATTACGATTGGATTGAATGAAATGTACCGAGCTTTATTTTTTCTTTTTTTTGTTGTCATTTGCATCATGGCTGTTGTCCTGACCAACATGAGGGATAGTTTTTATACACTTTTATAAAAAATAGGTATTTTCATTAGTACATGTTCTCTTTTCCTTTCATACTTTGTTAGTGTAAGAAATAAAAAAAGGAAGGAGATATGACCATGTATTGCAGACCACCACATGTTCTTCCTGCGATTGTTCATCCAACTAAATGCTGTGTAAATCATACCTATTCCACTGTAGAAGTACCTCATATTCATCCTACTCACACTACTACAGTAAATCATACGATGTTTCAGCATAAACATTACTTCCCGCAAACACAATCAGCAGTCAGCGATGTTTCCAACCAACAATTCAACTGTGGTCCGGGAGCTGCTCCAACGGGGCCTATGGGACCTCAAATGGGCGGCGGACAGCCAATGGGGCCGATGGGACCTCAAATGGGACCAATGGGACCAATGGGACAGATGGGACCTTACGGACGCTAATCACATATAACAAGGGCAGCGATGACGCCCTTGTTTTTTCTTGTCCAAATGGCCGCACAGAATTGAAATTGTCGAGTATGGAAAAGTTCCTATCATGTCACTTAACCATTTGATATAGTTTGTATATAATGAATTTTGGGGATAGTAATGAAAAGGAGATATTCAAATGGTCAAGGTTTTGATGGTTACAGGGTATAAGCCATTTGAGATGGGCATATTCAAAAACGATGATCCTTCTGTACGCATTATCAAAAAAGCATTGAAGAAAGCCCTTCTTCAGAAAGAGGATGAAGGTCTGGAATGGGTGCTTATATCAGGACAACTAGGGGTAGAACTTTGGTCAGCGGAAGTGGTTTATGAGCTGCAAGAAGAATTCCCCCAGCTAAAATTGGCTGTTTTAACACCCTTTTTGGATCAGGAATCAAAATGGAACGAACAAAACAAGGAATATTATGAATTTGTAATTTCTCAAGCTGATTTCTATGACTCGATTTCCAAGCAGCCCTATCAGAATCCACAACAGTTCAGGAATAAAGATCGAATTTTTTTACATAAAAGCGATGAATTACTGATTTTATATGATTCAGAACAAGAAGGTTCGCCGAAATATATCCTTGAATCCGCAAAGCTGTATCAAAAAAACAATGAATTTCCAATTCGAACCATTGATTTTTACGAATTGCAAACCATAATAGAAGAAGAGCAATGGCAGCAAGAATTGTGAATTAAAATTAGGAAGATAAAATTGACAAATCAAGCTATTTTTGAAAAAATTAACGATAATGGGTAAATGATAGGGTGGTGTCTTGCATGTTATCTGATAAAATTAAATTAACTGCAAAAGATATTTTGGAAAAAGAATTCAAGCAGGCAATGCGTGGATATAAGCCTGAGGATGTAGACAAATTTTTGGATTTAATCATAAAGGATTATGAAACATTTCATCAAGCCATTGAAGAGCTGCAGCAGGAAAATATGCGCCTGAAAAAACAAGTCGACGATTCTTCCCGCAGACAGCCTGCTCAACAGCCAGCCGGCACGACAAACTTTGATATATTGAAGAGGTTGTCCAACCTTGAAAAGCATGTGTTCGGCAGCAAACTTTATGATTGATGGCAGAATTTCCTTATTTTTTTAGTTGATTAATTAGGATTTTTCCCATATAATCATAAATTGTATGAGACGTTATTGACGTTCAGGTAATCGCTGCAACTTAAGTTGTAGAGGAAAGTCCATGCTCGCACAGTGCTGAGATGCCTGTAGTGTTCGTGCCTAGCAAATTCATAAGCTAGGGCAGCCTGGTATAGACTGGGTTGACGGCAGGGAAAACGCCTAAGTCCTTTCGGATATGGCGTGAATACTTTGAAAGTGCCACAGTGACGAAGTCTTATGAGAAATCATAAGAGTGGAACGAGGTAAACCCCACGAGTGAGAAACCCAAATTATGGTAGGGGCACCTTCTTGGAGGAATTCAACGAAGAGAAGGACAGAGAAGTTCTCTGTAGATAGATGATTACCACCGGAGTACGAGATTTCGATCGCTTGCAGTACGAAGGAACAGAACATGGCTTACAGGACGTTAGTAATGGGAAACTTGAAATCAAAAGCTCTCCTTGTTTCCAAGGAGAGCTTTTATTATTATTACTATATAAAATCAAAATACATAATAAATATTATTCGTAAGGGTGAAAGCATGGCACAATATACGTTGATAGCCACTGCGGCAATGGGTCTGGAATCCTTGGTCGCGAGAGAGGTTAGAGAATTAGGATACGAATGTGAAGTCGAAAATGGGAAAGTGATTTTCGAAGGGGACGAAACAGCAATTGCCCGTGCCAACCTTTGGCTGCGCACGGCTGATCGTGTGAAAATAAAAGTCGGGGAGTTCAAAGCGTTTACGTTCGATGAGCTTTTCGAAAAAACAAAAGCGCTTGAATGGGAAAAATTTTTACCGGTAGATGCAGAATTCCCTGTTCAAGGGAAATCTGTGAAATCAAAGCTTTTCAGTGTCTCTGACTGTCAGGCGATTGTAAAGAAAGCAATCGTCGAACGCTTGAAAAAGCACTACCGCATTAGTTCCTGGCTGGAAGAGAATGGTTCTCTATTCAAAATAGAAGTCGCCTTGCATAAGGATGTTGCCACCATCACGATCGACACGAGCGGTGCCGGCCTCCATAGACGCGGCTATCGTACAGATCAAGGTGAGGCCCCAATCAAAGAAACGCTTGCGGCAGCACTGGTACAATTGACAAATTGGACACCGGACCGTCCGTTTGTCGATCCATTCTGCGGATCGGGTACGATCCCAATCGAAGCAGCTTTGATCGGTCAGAACATAGCTCCTGGATTCAACAGGGACTTTCTTTCTGAAACATGGTCATGGATTCCGGGTAAAGTGTGGGATGAGGCAAGAAATGAAATAGAAGATGTCGCACAGTACGATCGTGAATTGGATATTACGGGTTGTGACATCGATCATCGGATGGTAGCCATTTCCAAGGAGAATGCCTTTGAAGCAGGACTGGGAGAAATCATTCAATTCAAGCAGATGCAAGTACGTGATTTTACGACCGAAAAAGAGAATGGTGTCATCGTGGGAAATCCTCCTTATGGAGAACGTTTGGGGGAGAAACAGGAAGTAGAAAACATGTATCGTCTGATGGGACAAGCTTTTCAAGATTTAGATACATGGTCTGTCTATATGCTGACATCGAATGAGAATTTCGAAGCCTGCTACGGGAAACAGGCAACAAAGAAAAGAAAACTATTCAATGGCTTCATCAAAACCGACTACTATCAATATTGGGGCAAGCGTCCTCAGAGGAAATCCTGATTTTTCATTTGTAATAGCTAATTATATAAGCATGAATTTAAAGACCAAATTACTTTCTCATCAAACAGGGAGAGGTTTGGTCTTCTTTGTTTAAAGTTTCCATATAAGGTTTATTATACAGGAACCCCTAATAATACAGAATCGATTCCCAAGGAGAGAGTATGGTTTTCTCCGAACCCTTGTATGTTAGAGTTTGGTTTTTAGGAAATTTTAGTTGATTATCCGAGCGTTACAGAATACAATTTTTATTAAATATTCAAGAAAGGAACTCAGAGGGGATGGACTTGGAGAAAAACATTGCGTTTAATATCCCGACCTATAAAGATTCTGATGGATATAAATACTGGGTTCCCCTGTTAGAATATTTTTTAGCAAAGGCAAACAAAATAGAGATTCATTGCTGGAATGATGAAGTGGAGACTATTAAAGAATTGACAGCTCTTCACAACGGGGTCCTTCAAGTTGTAATACAGGACAACTTAACTATATTTACGGGAAATAAAACAAGGGGACTTACAGATTACTTGTTGAATAATTACACGGATAAAAATGAAAAGATAAAGTGGTTCACAATAAATGTAAATCAAGATGAAGATTCAGTGATTCATTCAGGACATTGGGGATCAGAATTTTTTGTACCTAATGTCTTGGAAGAGGAAATAGAATTAATTAAAAGCCTTACCCCGCCTGATACAATCTTTCATCATTTTTAATCTGTTAAACCCGATTAAGAAGAGGAGAAAAATATGACGCGCATCACAAATTAATGGCTTATTTCTCATATGCAGTTGTTTTGAACGTTTCCCTTAATTTTTCACTCCCGGGTGTTAAGGAGCGGAAGGTGCAAGACTCCGGAGGGTCATCGGGCTTGGTGAGGCCACGCGGAAAGCGAGCATCCTTCCGCGGAAATCAACCTTGTTATTCCTTTAGGAGAATATTTTCTTGAAAATTGGCGTAGAATAAACCATATATTACTATGTCAAGGAGTGATAATATGGTTCACTCTTCTTTGCATGAACTTGCGCTTATAACGAAAGCTCTGGAGCAGGCCAATGTCATTTTGCGGGCGGAATCTGATGGAGATATCGATTTATTGGCTGAGGCACAGACTAATTTGATGAATGCTTACAGCTATACTCTAAAAAAAGAACGTCGATATTAAAAGAACGCATGTGCTCTGCACATGCGTTTCTCTTTGACATTATAACAAAAAATAAAGAAAAAAAGTAGTCTATACATATTAAGCAAAGTGAGATAAAGTAGAATTTATTGCTTTTTAAAACAGAATGGAGGTACATTATGAATCATCCTCTACCATTTGCAATTTCAAAGACAGACTCCTTCTATGAATTGCTCAATGATTGGATCGGAGATGTTTTTTATGATATTTTACCAGAAAAAGGATATGAAATTCGTGACGAACAAATTTATATGGCCTTTCAATTATTGAAGGCATATAAAGAAAAACAAGTAATTTTTGCCGAGGCGGGAGTCGGCACAGGTAAAACTTTTGTCTATCTGCTTTATGCATTATGCTACGCCAGATATACCGGCAAACCTGCGATCATCGCTTGTGCAGATGAAACCCTTATTGAACAGCTCGTCAAGGAAGATGGTGATATCAAAAAGCTGGAAAAAGCCCTTGATTTGAAGGTTGATGTCCGCCTTGCCAAATCACGTGATCAATACTTGTGCCTGCAAAAATTGAATCATGTAATGGAAACTTCGGATAATGAAAGCTTCGATGATGTCTTTGAGAGCCTTCCCAACTTTGTACATTCCCCCGGCTCGATGAAGAAATTCGATGTATACGGAGATCGCAAAGAATATTCGACGTTAAGCGATGAAGAGTGGAAGCAAATCGGCTGGGACCCACTTCAGGATTGCCTCTCATGTGAACTAAGGCATCGATGCGGGCAAACTTTGCATCGGGAGCACTATCGGAAATCAGCAGATTTACTTATTTGCTCACATGATTTTTATATGGAGCACGTTTGGACGAAGGATTCAAGAAAGCGTGAAGGGCAGCTCCCATTGCTTCCTGAAGCAAGCTCGGTCATTTTCGATGAAGGACATTTACTCGAATTTGCAAGCCAAAAGGCATTGACATATCGTATTACATGGCAAACCTTAAATGATCTGCTTACGAAACTCCTGTCTAATGATGTAAGAGAAAAAACATTGTATGTGATTGAGGATGTCCTCTCTTTGAATGATGAATGGTTCGACATGTTAAAAAGCGGTGTGGTATACACTGATGGTTCAGACCGGCACCGCATTTCAAAGACAGAAGAAATCATCCGATCAGCGGAACGTCTTCAAGGAATGATTGAAAAACTGTTGGAAGAGCTTGTGCTTGACTCAGAGATGTATATCATCAACGAGTATGATCTGAAAGTGGTCGAAGAATATTTGGAACAAATATCTTATTCTCTAAAGCTTTTTACAACGGATGATAAAGGGATAACATGGTTTGAAGAGTCTCGCAGCGAAAGTACACTGGTAATCATGCCTAGGCTTGTAGAAGATATTTTAAGGGAAGAAGTTTTTTCACAGAACATTCCATTCGTATTTTCATCTGCGACACTATCTAATGATCAGGATTTTACTTATATCAGCAGTTCTTTGGGCATTGATTCCTATGGATCACTTTCCGTAGAATCCCCATTTGATTATGATGAAGCGATGGAAGCCAATTTCAAATTGACCATGAATATCGAGTCGAAATGTAAAGAGGCGCTTGATTCATTGATGAAATCCAATGGACAAACATTGGTGTTATTTAATAGTGAAAGTGATCTGAAAGCTTTTAAAAATTATTGTGCAAAATATGATCAAGAACTTCCTTTTGCGATTTTATTTGAAGGAGATCAAGAAATCAGTACATTAGTATATGAGTTTCAAACGAATGTAAGCAGTGTATTATGCTCCTACCATTTATGGGAAGGGCTCGACATACCTGGCCAGTCGCTTTCAAATGTAATCATTTTTTCCCTGCCATTTCCACCGAATGATCCAGTTTTCGAGGCAAAAAGAAATCACGTTGAAGACCCATTTAAGGAAGTGGACCTTCCTTATATGATGTTAAGGTTCAGACAGGGCTTCGGAAGGCTGATTAGGACCTCCGAAGACGCTGGGACTGTTTCAGTCTACATGGATGAAAATGAAATGGAGAAATATGGCGGGCATTTGAAAAAACTATTGCCAGTGGCATTACACAATACGGCAGCCATCAATTAAATTTTGCATATTGAACATCACCTTTGCGCAGCGTAGGTGATGTTTATTTTTTTGCTGTTTTCTAATAGATTGTTGTTTTAACAATTTTTCTTTCAAATAACTCATCATATGAAGTTGATTGGAGCGGAAGGTGCGAGACTCCGGAGGGATTAGCGGGTCAGGTGAGACCCCGCAGCGGAGCGAGGCGATATAGGGCGGATGTTCAATTAAGTTCTGCACGTTGTGTGCCAACATCGAACACCTCACTTCGTGTAAGGCCACTCGGAAAGCGGGCATCCTGCAGCCAACCTTTAATGAATAGCAGCAAACTTTACGAAAAGAGCGATTATTTACACCCAACGTTATTTTTTGGGAACTTTTTCTTTCTTTTCTGAAAAATATGATAAAATGGATGGGAGAAATCATAAAAAGGGGGACTATGAATGACCGCAGTCATGACAGATTTAGAAAAAGATTTTTTGGAATATGTGAAAAAAATGTCTGCATATAATGAAGCGATTGGCTTAATGTATTGGGACATGCGAACAGGCGCACCCAAGAATGGAATCGAGCAGCGTTCCGAAGTAATCGGGATGTTATCATCTGATGCGTTCAATATGTCTGTTTCGGAAGAAATGGCGGCATACATAGCAAAGCTCTCCGGCAAAAAGGAAGCTTTAAATGAAGTGACACAAAAAACATTGAACGAGTGCAAAGAGAATTATGACCGAAATAAGAAAATTCCTTCAGACGAATATAAGGAATACATCGTGCTATGCTCGAAGGCGGAAAGTGTATGGGAACAGGCTAAAACTGAATCAAATTTCGAACTGTTCCGTCCATATTTGGAAAAGATCGTACAATTCAATAAGAAATTAATTGGCTATTGGGGCTACAAGGAGAATAAATACAATACACTGCTCGATATATATGAACCAGGCGTAACAGTCGAGATCCTTGATGAAGTTTTTGCCCAGCTGCGAAGTGAAATTGTGCCGCTTGTTCAAAAGATTGCAGAGTCAAGCGACAAACCGAGGACAGAATGCTTGTTCAAACATTTCCCGAAAGAAAAACAAAAAGAATTCAGCTTGGCGATCCTGAAAAAAATGGGCTATGATTTTAATTCCGGGCGTTTGGATGAAACGGTCCACCCTTTTGCAATCGGCCTGAATCCTGGTGATGTTCGAGTGACCACCAAATATGATGAAAAGGATTTTAGAACCGCGGTTTTTGGAACCATCCACGAAGGCGGCCATGCTCTTTATGAGCAAAATATATCGGAAGAGCTGGTCGGAACGCCACTATGTACAGGGACATCAATGGGCATTCATGAATCCCAATCCCTATTTTATGAGAATTTTGTAGGAAGGAATAAATCATTTTGGCAGGAAAATTATGATTTATTGAAAAGCTGCTCGGATGGTCAATTCGATGATGTACCATTGAATGAGTTTTATCGTGCCATTAACGAATCCAAACCATCACTCATTCGTATCGAAGCAGATGAACTCACCTATCCTCTACACATCATGGTCAGGTACGAAATAGAAAAAGGGCTGATCAACGATGAAATCGAGGTCAGGGATCTGCCGAGGATTTGGAATGAAAAGTATGAACAGTATTTAGGAATCAAGCCATCTAATGATGGAGAAGGTGTCCTCCAGGATGTCCATTGGTCCGGTGGGAGCTTTGGCTATTTTCCATCTTATGCACTTGGGTACATGTATGCTGCTCAATTCAAAAATAAGATGCTTGAGGAAATTCCAAACTATGATGAACTTTTGGAGAAAGGTGATCTTGAACCAATAAAAGCTTGGATGACCAAAAATGTACATCGCTTTGGAAAAATGAAAAAGCCATTGAACATTTTGCAAGATGCCACTGGAGAAGGATTGAATGCCAATCATCTGATCGAGTATTTGAAAGAGAAATATAAAGAAGTATATAAATTATAGACTGCCTCTGTGAATCAGGGACAATTACATTCTTCCAATGCTGAAGTTAATACAATGATTTTTTTCACTTTTCTTGTCATTCGGAAATATCCTATATATAGGAACACCTGTGAGGAGAAAAAGATGAATATGGAAAAATATTATTGTGATCGCTGTCGCTGCCTTTCGGATATTCAAGGGGAATGCCCGGTATGCGGGGGGGAAGTTTCCAAAAAAATCGTCATTCAAGTACAGCATCAATCCAATAAAGATGAGCATGGGAAAAACCCTTTTCGCATGTAATGAATACAGAAAAAGTGTTCCTTTAGGAGCACTTTTTTGTTGAGAAAGGGTTTTAAGCATAAATAAAATGATCAAGGTGAATCTATGATAAAATAAGAGGGAAATTTCAGAAAATAGCATAGAAGAAGGAGTGTCGGTCGATGTATTTACCTTCCTTTGATCTAAAGGGAAAATCGGCAATCGTAACAGGTGCAGGGCGAGGAATTGGACGAGCCATTGCAATCGGGATGGCCGAAGCTGGAGCAGATGTAGCGTTGCTTGCGAGAACAGAAGGGGATTTAATGGAAACGGCATCCCATATTGAAAAGATGGGCAGAACCGCACTTGTTCTTCCGACAGATGTAACTTCCAGGGAAGAGGTAAGAAAAGCGATTGATCAAACAGCTGAAACTTTTGGGAGAATTGACGTATTGGTTAATAATGCTGGAATGAATATCCGATCAAGGGCATTGGAGGTGTCGGATGAGGAATGGGAAAAAATCATGGATACAAATTTGAAATCGGCATTCATGATGTCTCAGGAAACGGGAAAGCACATGAAAGAGGCAAATGGCGGAAAAATCATCACCATCGCATCGGTTGCGGGTACAGTTGCCCTTCGTACAGGTGTAGTCTATGCAGCTACTAAAGCTGCCCTCATTCAAATGACAAAGGTCTTAGCCCTTGAATGGGGAGGATACAATATTAATGTCAATGCCATCGGACCATGGTATTTCCGTACACCTTTAACGGAAAAGCTTCTCCAGGATCAGGAGTATGTAGATGACATTTTGGCAGTGACTCCTCTTAAAAGGATCGGTGAATTGGAAGAACTAGTCGGCCCAACGGTCTTTTTGGCGTCAGATGCAGGAAAATACATATCCGGACAGACCATCTTTGTCGACGGAGGAATGACGATCCACGGATTTTAAAAATAGCCTCTGCTAAAGATTGGTATTGATATTTGCCCATTTCCAGCTGTTGATTGGAGTACAAGACGAAGACTCGGGCAGGATTAGGGGGACAGTTAGAAAAGCGGCGTGGCTTTGCCTAGGGGCGACAAGCATAAGACGAATCTGACGGAAAGGCGTCCTTTCCCTTTTTGACAGAACCTGCTTATGACCTCGAGCCCCTAAGCCCCAGAGCTAGAGAGGTGAGACCCCGCAGCAAGTAGAGGAGAGGTTGGGGGGATGTTCGATTAAGTTCGGCACATCCTCGAAAAATGCCAGGCATTTTTCTTCGTGCGATGGGTCGCTTCCGAAGCATTCCTTGTCCTGTGCCAACATCGAACGCTCTCACTTCGTGTGAGGCCCCGCGGAAAGCGAAGGCTTGTACGGAAATCAACAGCGGTGGTAACAAAGTAGAAATATAAAAATAAATGCAAATAAATAAGGAATGTCTTCAAAATGACTTGCTCTTTGGAGACATCCCTTTTTTATTTGCTATGTTTATCGATCATCAAGATGACGAGCAGATCACCGATGTCTTGGAGTTGAATCGGCAGCTGAAGGGCCTTGTCGAAACCTGAAACCTTCGAATGCCCGACCATGACCGTTGGGGGAGTGATATCCATGTTGAATCCATCTTGAAAAACCTTGGTGGATAGATTCCCCGCAATCATATTACCTAATTCCCCTGCGAATGATTCCAGCATTTCTCCTTCCAGCGGCATACCGAACATGGAAGATCCGATTTGTGAAAATACACTTTCATGGCCATCAATTAATATTCTGCCCCTGACATCCCCGGTCATCCCGATCAGAACAGCCATACTTTGATGATAATAAGGATGTGATATCAAGGAAGGCTGATGAATATGTAAAGGAATCGGTATGACAGATTTGATGGATTTGATTGTTCCGTTAAGGACATCTGTAACGGCTTTAGTTATGGTCATGTCGAAACCCCCGATAATTTGTCTAAAAATATAATACCATAAATAAAAACCAATATGGGTACATATTTCCTATTTTTCAAAAAAATCAAACACCCCTGTACCTTTGGTGCCTGTCACCTTAAATGGTCCCCTGAAATGCATAACCGAGGAATTTTTGGAAAAGATATCCTTAATGCTATGAGGGAGTGATGACGATGCCTAGAGTGATCTCGATTGAAGAAGCCGTTCCTCCGTTTAAAGTGATGCAGGAGGATGCAAGGGACTTTATTCATTCAATGTTTTCGAAATCCCATGGGAATATCGAACGACTTTTAAAGGTATTTATAAATGGAGAAATTCAATCGCGCTTTTTTGCCAAGGATTTAAAGTGGTTTTCAGAAGAACATAGTCTAGGTGAAAAAAATGATGCATTTATTGAAAGTGCCGTGGAGTTGGGGACACAGGCGATCAAGAAGTGTTTAGGTTCAAAATCCTTTTTAAAAGAAACCATACCAACTGAAGAAATCGATGCGATCTTCACCATTTGTACAACTGGTTTTTCCACTCCAAGTCTAGAAGCCAGGATAATGAACCTCATCCCATTTTCGGAACATACCAAGCGCATTCCGATTTGGGGGCTTGGCTGTGCCGGCGGTGCTTCAGGGCTATCTCGCGCTTTTGAATATTGTCTCGCTTTCCCTTCTTCAAAAGTCCTTGTCCTTTCCATTGAACTGTGCAGTTTGACTTTTCAACAAAATGACCATTCCAAAAGCAATTTAATCGGTACTTCGCTATTTGCAGATGGGGTAGCCTGTGCACTTGTTGTAGGGGATGCATGCGATAATGGAGTTGAAAAGCTTTCTTCACCAGAAATCATTGCAACTCAATCAACATTGATGAAGAATTCGCTTGATGTGATGGGATGGGATATGAAGGATAATGGGCTGCATGTCATTTTTTCAAAAGACATCCCATCGATAATTGAAAGATGGCTAAGGCCAAACGTCGAAAAGTTTTTACAAAAACATGGCTTGGACATTTCCGATTTGAGTCATTTTGTTGCGCATCCAGGAGGGAAAAAAGTCATTCAAGCCTATCAGGAAGCATTAAAAATTCCTCCTGATATGACCGAAACCTCTTTGCAAGTATTGAAAGAGTTTGGAAATATGTCCTCCGCCACCGTTTTATATGTACTGAAACGATTTATGCTGAAGAATTGTCCTCCTGGCCAATTGGGTTTGGCTACAGCGCTTGGCCCCGGATTCAGTTCTGAATTATTGTTACTGAGGTGGAAATGATGTTTTTTTATGTAATGTTGTCAGTCATTGCTTTCCAAAGAATCTTTGAATTGATTATCGCCAGGAGGAATGAAAAGTATTTAAAGGCAAAAGGAGCCATCGAATTCGGCAAAGGGCACTATCGATTCATGGTGTTGATCCATGTTCTTTTTTTCGTTTCGATGATGACCGAAGTGGATTTGGGGGCAAAATTCAGCTCTCCACTGCTGCCCTATTTATTCACCATGTTTTTATTCACTCAAGCTGCACGAATATGGGCGATCTCATCATTGGGTGAATATTGGAATACGAAAATCATCGTCCTGCCAGAGGCAAAAGTGCCCAAGAAAGGACCCTATAAATTGATGAGACATCCTAATTATTTGATTGTGACCTTGGAATTACTGCTCATCCCCATGATGTTTCACGCATACTTCACCTTGTTTGCCTTCACGGTCCTGAATGCATTGATATTGTCCATAAGAATTCCCATAGAGGAAAAGGCACTGTCAGGAGCAACCAATTATGAGACTGCCTATAAGAATGAAAATCGATTCCTGCCTAAATTCAAGTAAATGGTTCATTGAAAATCATTCTCGATTGTGCTACTATGGAATTGAAGATGAATATTATTCTCAATTAAAAGGACGGTGTTCTCGTTGACTTGGATTTTTGCTGCAGGAACCGTTATCATCTATGGATTGCTTATGTCATATGTATTAAAAAATATACTTAGAACTCAATAAATGGGAATTTCCTTTCGGGCCTGGCCTCTCCTAATGACCGATCAGCTTTTGCTGCATATGGTATAGGTGAGGCCATTCGTATTTTAGAGCCTTTTTTATTTGCTGCATTTTATAGGAAAACGAATGAAAATCCGTTACAATTAAAGCGTTATTACAAAAGATAGGGAGTTTTCATCTAATGGAGAAAGTCTCACAGCACTCATTATTGAATCAAGCAATTGAATTGTACGAAAAGTTGATAAAAAACGAAGACTACACAACGGCTGAAAAAGCAATGCTGCTGATAAAAAAAGTTTATCAGAAAGAATTTATTATCGCTTTTACGGGCCATTTTTCAGCAGGAAAATCCACTTTGATCAATAACCTGCTCGGGGAGCAAGTACTTCCATCAAGCCCGATTCCGACAAGTGCCAATTTAGTCAAAATTCATAGTGGAAGCCAAGATTTTGCAAAAGTTAATTATCGGAACGATCGATCACTTTTATTTCAATCCCCATACGACTTTGAAATGATCAAAGGGTTTTGCCGGAATGGTGAAGAGGTTGAGTCCATTGAAATTGAAAGAAGCGAGACCAATATCCCGCATGGAATAACCATCATGGATACCCCTGGGGTCGATTCGACTGATGAAGCACACAGAATTTCAACGGAATCAGCCATTCATTTAGCCGATATCGTGTTCTATGTCATGGATTACAATCACGTTCAATCAGAATTGAATTTCGTGTATACGAAAGACTTATTGAAACACGGGGCAGAATTGTATTTAATCGTCAATCAAATTGACAAGCACAGAGAGGAAGAACTTTCTTTTTCCGATTTCAAAAAGTCTGTAAGAAATTCATTTGAATCCTGGGAAGTGCACCCGAAAGAGATCTTCTTTACATCTGCTAAGGATGTATCAGGACCTGAGAATCAATTGATTGAACTTAAGAAAATTATCAGGAAAACGTTGGAGGAAAAAGAAAAGCATCTGGATGCTTCAGCTTCCACCGCGATTGCGAAGCTTGAGAAAGAGCATATGGAATGGCTTCTCCAATCGGAAGAGGAATTGGCTTCCCCATACAGAGAGAAGCTTTCAACTATCCCTGAAAACGAATATTTACAATTAATTGAAAAAGAAGATTCCTTAAAGGAAGAAATAGCTTCCCTTGAGAATCGCGATCATGCCTGGACGGAAAAGATGGGGACCGCATCAACGGAAATTTTGAAAAATGCTTATTTAATGCCTTTTGAAACAAGGAGCCTCGCTGAAAAGTATTTGGAATCCGTTCAACCTGACTTTAAGGTCGGGCTGCTGTTCGGTAAGAAAAAGACGGAAGCAGAAAGAGAAGCAAGGTTGAATGATTTTTACCAAGGCTTAAAAGGGCAAGTGCAGACGCAGCTTGAATGGCATCTTAGGCAATTATTTGCAGAAGAGTACAAGCAATTAAATCTCAATAGTCCGGAAGTACAGTCTGCTTCTCAAAACCTTTCAGTTCCATTTGATAAGGGACTAATCACGGAAACAGTGAAATCAGGAGCAAGATTGTCTGGTGATTATGTACTCAATTATTGCAATGATTTAGTGGAAAAGCTCAAAAAGATTGCAAAAACGGAAATTAATTCGTTGGTCGATAAATTTTTAATAGAAATAAGAAGCCAGGATAGCGGTCAAATTGACCAGCTGGAATCAAAGTTGTCATCTCTTCTTCCTATGTCGGAAGCGGTCCGTCAATTAATGAGAATCGGAGATGAAAGAGCCAATAAGGAGTCAGATTTTAATCTTGCTCTCACGATCACCGATCAGGAATATCAAAAATGGCTGGAAAAGCTTGAACATGATCGAAAGGATGTAGAAATATACAATCCGGACAAAGTCATTTCAACAAAACAAGCGCCCATTAATGAGAAATCCCCTCAAGTTCAAGCGGAGCGAATGGTCTCGACTTCGATCTCACTTGAAGATATGACAAATAAGCTGGTCAAAGCATCAGATCTTTTAAAGGATAAAATCGGTTTTGAACGAATGGCTAAATCGTTGGCACAGAAGGCAGATCGTTTAGGAAATCAATCCTTTACAATTGCGCTGTTCGGGGCATTCAGTGCCGGAAAATCTTCCTTTGCCAATGCTCTTCTAGGAAAAGGGGTTCTTCCGGTATCACCAAATCCCACAACGGCTGCAATCAATCGAATCTGTCCGCCTACCAGGGATTTCACCCATGGAACGGCACAAGTCCACTTCAAGTCGAGGGAAAATATGCTGGCGGATGTAAAGCGTTCGTTGAATATATTCAATGAAGATTGTCGTGATTTCGAGGATGCTCTTGAAATCATCCCGAAAATCAACATGAAAAAAATCGAAGGCAAGGAAAAGGTTCATCTATCTTTTCTGAATGCATTTTTGGATGGATTCCTACAACACTCCAAGCACCTGGATGAAGCATTGAAAACCGATTTGGAAGGATTTAGAGGGTATGTAGCTAATGAAAGCCAATCTTGTTTTGTCGAAGCGATTGATTTGTATTTTGAATCTGAATTCACCAAGCAGGGGATAACCCTGGTTGATACCCCTGGAGCGGACTCCATAAATGCACGCCATACGGGCGTATCATTTGAATATATCAAAAACTCGGATGCAATCTTGTTTGTGACTTATTACAACCATGCCTTTTCAAAAGCGGACCGTGAATTCTTGATTCAGCTTGGCCGTGTAAAAGACGCATTTGAGCTTGATAAAATGTTCTTTATTGTCAATGCAGTGGATCTAGCAGACTCCAATCAGGAAAAAGAAGAAGTGCTTGAATATGTTCATGGGCAGCTGCAGGAATATGGAATCAGGAAGCCTCGGCTATTTGGAGTTTCCAGTTTGTTGGCTCTCGGTGATGAAGCTGATCGAAATCAGTCATTCATGCATCACTTCAAGGATGAATTCAATCGGTTCTTATCCGATGATTTAACGGCAATGGCGATCGAATCTTCGGAACGGGAATGGAATAAAGCCGTTGAACGTGTGGACCAATTGATTGATGCCTCCAAACAATCTCAGGAGGATAAAGCGGAGAAAAGAGAAAAGTTGATCAAGCTGCAACATCAACTTGGGGATTTGTTCAGGGAGACATCCTCTGAATTCATGAAAACAAGTCTTCAGCAAGAAGCGGATGAATTGGTCCACTATGTCCACCAACGTGTCTTTTTCAGATTTTCTGATTTCTTTAAGGAATCTTTTAATCCGGCACTGCTGAATAAAAATGATCGGAGCCTTTTGGAGAAAGCACTAAAGGACCTCACAGCCACTCTATCTTTTGATTTATCACAGGAAATGAGATCAACATCTTTAAGACTTGAAAATCATGCGAAGAGAGCGTTGGGACAAGAGTTTTCTAGGCTGCAGGAAGTTTGCAGAAAAGTGGAAAGTGAATTGGTCTTCACACAATTTGAGCCCCAATCGCTTGAAACGATTAAATATCCTGAAGCATTTTCAGAAAGCGACCTCGAAGAAATGAAAAAAACGTTTAAGTATTTCAAGAATCCAAAAGCATTTTTTGAAAAAGGCGAGAAAAAAGTCATGCAGGAAAAGCTTGAAACTATTCTCAAGCCACTGTCAGAGGAATATTTAAGTATCCAAAAGAAAGAAACTGCAGCATTTTTATTTGAGTATTTGGATGAACAATTGCATGATTTGATCGAAGCAATGAAGGATGATGCCAATGATCAAATAAACGGTTGGCTCAATGTGTTGGATGTCGAAGTGAATATGGACGATTGGCTTGAAGTCAGGCGTGTTCTGACTGAAGAATAATTTCGGGAAGGTGAGCCTGATGATTAAGAATCCATTCCATGCTTGTGCGACATGCATTCATTTCGAAGCCCGGAAATACGCTCCCCGAAGGATGAAGTATCGATGCACGCGGCTGAATTATGAAACGAAGCCCGATTATCAATTCAATTGCTGGGAGCCTAAAACACATGTGGTCGATTTGATGAAAAAAAGGGAGATGGGAAAATGAAATCATTGATCCAAAAGGAAAGTGTTTGGAATGCGTTAAAGAATGGCGAGAATATTAGAGTGATTGATTGCCGATTTTCTTTAAATGACCCTGGAAAGGGTGCAAGGGAATATTCCGATGGGCACATCCCAGGTGCCGTCTACTTTCATTTGGAAAAGGATCTTTCTGGAGATGTTTCTGAGCATGGCGGAAGACACCCGCTCCCTTCGATGGATGATTTCCAACGTTTATTGGAGAAGGCGGGAATCGACCGTGATTCGAAGATAGTCATTTATGATAGCGGGGAAGGGGCGTTTGCCTCTAGATGCTGGTGGCTTTTAAAGTATGCAGGACATAAGGATGTTTTTATATTGGACGGCGGCTTTCATGACTGGAAACAAAGTCAATACCCGATTGACCGTGTGCTGCCGGAATGCCATAAAACAGAGTATGAGGTAAATATACGAGGAACAATGATTGCAACCGTTGACGAAGTTAAGGAAGTAGTTCAAAATGAGCGGGAAGCTGTATTGATCGACTCACGCTCGCGGGTTCGTTATTTGGGTCTGGAAGAGCCGATAGACCGAATCCCTGGTCATATCCCCGGAGCGATCAATAAGGAATGGACCGATGCTCTTGAGAAAGGGAAATGGAAATCTCTGAAGAATCAACAAAGCAGGTTCAGCGAAATCAACAAAATGGAACCCATCATCGTTTATTGCGGATCAGGCATCACTGCCACACCAAATATATTGACTTTAATTGAAGCTGGCTATGAAAATGTGAAATTATACCCTGGCAGTTATAGTGATTGGATTTCCTATCCTGAAAATAAAGTGGAAACTGAACAAAATAGCGGATGATAAAAAAGAAACAGCCAAACAAGTATGTTATAATGGAACACTTGAGGTGATAAAGAAAATGAAAAAAGACAAGCATTTGCTATTAATAGATGGGATGGCATTATTATTTCGGTCATTTTATGCAACGGCGGTCACGGGACAATTCATGATTAATTCAAAAGGAACGCCGACCAATGCCATTCAAGGGTTGATGAAGCATCTTCTGACTGCTGTCGATAAAATCCAGCCTACGCATACGGCAGTATGTTGGGATATGGGGAGTGCGACATTCAGAAATGAATTATATACAGAATACAAAGCGAACCGTGAAGCTCCTCCAGTCGAAATGATTCCGCAATTCGATCTTGCCAAGGAAGTGGTGGGTGCTTTCCGATTTCCAAATATTGGACTAGTTGGCTATGAAGCCGATGATTGCATAGGGACGATTGCAAAAAAGGTCCAAGATGCAAAAATCACGATCTTGACTGGCGATAAAGATTTGCTGCAATTACTTGACAACAACATTGACGTACTTATCCTGCAAAAAGGGTTTGGAAATTATAAATGGTATACCCACGAGGTATTTGAAGAAGAGAAAGGAATCACTCCCGAACAGTTCATTGATGTAAAAGCCTTAATGGGAGACCCAAGCGACGGCTATCCGGGTGTCAAGGGCATCGGTGAGAAGACAGCTATGAAACTAATCCAGGAGTTCGAGCATATTGAAGGAATCATCGAAAATATTCAGCAGCTGACTCCCGGGCAAAAGAAAAAATTAGAAGCAGATATGGAAATGCTTCATTTATCCAGGCAGCTGGCTAAAATTCATTGCGAAGTGCCGCTTGAATTTACGCTCGAACAAGCTATTTGGAAGGAAATCCCTGATGATGGGCATGAAATGATTGAAACCCTAGAGCTTAAAGCACTGAGAAGGTTCATCGTTCAAAATCAAGGGTTCAATAATCAAAAGGTGATTGATTTCTAAGCCTCCATAACCCTGCTTAGAACATTGTAGACAAAAGGAGTCGAGACGATTTTATCTCGATTCCTTTTGTCATTTTTTGCTTTATTAACTTGCTATTTTTTCGTTGCTTTTTTTGCTGCATTTTCCAACTTGCTCTTCGGTTCCTGTGCAAATTCGGTGTCTTCCGCATAGCCTTGAGGCGAAACGCCAGAATGCTTATTGCCTCTATTGGTGTGATTCTTCTTGCTCATCTCTTCACCTCCATAATCATAATCGTCTCCCTTTTCGATGAAAATTATGAGGAGCAATGGAGATACTAACAATGTATTGGAGGTATGAATGATGAATAAAGGAGTATATACAGCTTTTATCAGCATCATTGCTGCACAGGCGTTAAAGATACCCATTCACTACGTAAAGTCAAGTCAATGGAACTGGAAAATGCTTTTTCAAACTGGGGGTATGCCGAGTTCCCATTCCGCAGGGGTCGCTTCCTTGACAACTTTCATCGGTCTTAAAAAAGGAATACCTGCTATTGAATTTGCTCTATCCTTAATATTTGGATTAATTGTCATGTATGATGCACAAGGTATTCGCCGACAGACAGGAGAGCTGACATTGAAAGTGAATGACTTGGATGAACTGATCAGGAAAATACATGAGAAAGACCCGGTTGCCGTTGAACAGACAAGCCACACGAGGCTGAAAGAAATGCTCGGGCATCAGCCTGAGGAGGTTCTGGGCGGTGCATTGCTGGGCAGTGCCATCGGCTGGATGGGTCATAATTTGTCGAAAAAAGATAGAAAAAACAGAAGATTTAAGGTAAGATAAATGGGATTGTATGTAAGGGTGGGAGAAGCTTGTGAAAAAGAATCTATCTCTTGAGGACTTTCTGCTTGATTTACAAGACAAAGGCTTTAAATTTGAAGAAGATGCGATCGGCTTCATTTATTTCGGGAAACGTTCCACGGAGGCATCCGATCAAATGGTGAAAGCGGCAATCGAAATCACTTTAAAGACACAAAAGTCCTTTGATGCCAGTTTTTACGTTTCCCTTTTGGAAACATTAATCGAGCATAAAATTCAAACCCGCTATCATGCCCTTGATTATGTAAGAAAGATCGGGCTGCTGGCTTAACAAAAAAGCTGTCCCTTCTGCTATGTGCAGCGGACAGCTTTTTTCTTTTTCATAATTCTGATGAAGGGGTTTTCTGCAAGAACCATCCCCGAAAGGATGAAAAAGCATCCCATTGCAGCACTGCCCGATAACCGTTCGTGTATCCAGAAATAAGATGTGAGTGCGGCAAAGACAGGTTCCATTGTAAAAATGATGGCAGTCTTAGCGGGACTGGTGTATGTCTGACTTATGGTCTGAATCAAATACGCCGCTGAAGTCGCAAAAACAGATGTAACCATAATGGCAAATAATACATTCCGAGAAAAAATGATATCAGGCTTAATTGCATGAAAAGGATTTTCAACGGCAAGCGAGGCCATTCCACTCAGGATTGACACGGTGAATATTTGGATGATCGTCAACGACAATAAGGAACCGTTCTTTGAAAAAGTATGAGTGTATAGGATATGGAAAGTAAATCCGATCGCACATAAAAAAACATAGACATCGCCTTTATTAATGGCATGTGATCCCGCGAATGTCAATAAATATAATCCGATGGCTGAAAAGGCTGCACCGACCAGGACGATTGGTGCAGCTCTCCTTTTCAGGAATGCAAAGGAAAGTAAGGGCACCAATACGACACTGAGTCCTGTAATGAAACCAGCCTTGGATGGTGTTGTGTATTGAAGGCCGATTGTCTGCAAAGAATATCCTAAAAATAAGAAAATTCCCAAAATGATACCGGAAGCAAACAGTTTCAAACGCATCCTTTTCGCTTGCGTCCTTTTCTTAGTAAAGTACAGAAAAGGAAGGAGGAGGATTCCGGCCAATAAAAATCGAATGAAATTAAATGTCATAGGGGGGATGACAGATAGCGCATTTTGGACGATAACGAATGTAGTACCCCATATGAAAGTAACAAAAAAAAGTGAGGCTTCAGAGATCAGCTTTTTATTCATTTGCATTTGCCGTCTCTCTCATGCAGAATAGCGTTTCTGGCAAGCTCATCCGCCCTATTTTCCTTACTGGGCACCCATTTGATGAAAAACAGATCGAATTGCCTGGAAAGTTCGAGAGCCTGGGAGAATATGACCTTGTATTTTTCCTTTTTGACAAATTCTTTTTCCATGGCTGATACGACCGCCTTAGAATCTGTCCGAAAAGAGACGATCCTATATCCTTTTTCCAAACAAATTTCGATCCCTTTTAATAAGGCAATATATTCAGCCTCATGATTATTCATTTCTCCAAGGAAGTATTGGTACCTTTCCACATTCCCATTATTATTGATAAAGATTCCTGCTCCACTCGGGCCGGGATCTCCTGCACTTGCGCCATCAATATAAACTTCAATCATTCTATTCGTTCTCCTTTCCGTATTTACCGAACGGGAAATTCTTTAGCCAAGTATCTGAAAGGAGTATCGAGCAGCGATGCAATCCTTTGAATCCAGGGGCTGAATGAAAGGTTGACTCCCGATGAAAGCCATGCTTGCAAACACATGGATATCTGAAAATTGACTGTTCATGGTTCTTGTATAATTGTGAATCTAAAAATGCACCTCGACAGGGAATTTTTTTATGAAGTATGAGAAAATATAAATACCAGTCTGACTAAGTCCGGCACTACTCGTAAAATGCCATGCGACCTTGCACAAGCATTCGAGCGAAAGGTGCGAGCGAGCCCACCACTCGGTAAGCGAGCATCCTTCCGTGGAAATCAACATTGCACACTCTTGAAAGGATAGTAACAAGCTTGACGAATAGAGCCTTATAAATAAATACCCCAATCATTATAGCGGTGAATCGGGTGCAATACAACTCCACATAATCAGAAAGGGGAACATTAGGGTGAATGCAAAAATAATCTGGCTTTACAAAGGGCCTGTCACAATTGAACTTGAATCGGAATTTATTCCATTCGAAAAAATCGAAGTATTATTGAAGGATATCAATCGAACTGGAAGAGTGAAAGACATTACCATTGAAGATGAGATGGGAAACAAATGGAATCAAAAAGAATTCAGCAAACTCCAGTCAAAAGTTGAGGAAGAAGCACATAACGTAGTAGTATACTTTGATGGAGGTTACAATAAAGATGAAAGAATAGCGGGGGTCGGTGTCGTTATATACTATGAAAAGGGAAATGATTCTTGGAGAATAAGAATGAATGAACGGCTGGAACAGCTGGAATCAAACAATGAAGCTGAATATGCGGCGTTGTATACTTCTCTTTCCGTCCTTCAGGAACTAGATGTAGCGAAAATTCCATGTACATTCAGAGGAGATTCCCATGTGGTTTTGAACCAATTATCAGGAGAATGGCCATGTTTTGACGATCAATTAAACAAATGGCTGGATCGGATCGAAGAAAAAATCAAAGAACTTGGAATAAAGTTCATAGCAGAGCCGATTCATCGAAACGAAAATAAAGAAGCAGATAAGCTTGCAAGTCAGGCGATAGAGAATATAAGTGTTTACAGCCATGCGCAGATCAATCAAAGTGATGAATAGTGAAAGGATTGTCATTAAGTGAAAAGACAGGAAATCTTTACAGAAGTGGAAGAGATTTTATCGAAATATTGTAATGAATGCTTTCTTAAAGCACATCACCGTAAAGAATATGGAAAATCATTTGCCCACAAATTTTGCATTAAGCAATGCACGGTGGGGCAGCAGTTGAAAAAATACGGGGATAGGCTCTCCTGATTGATAAGGCTCAAGAAAAGAGCCGGGGGCCAATATTTCAACGCGTCAAAACATCTATTTACACTTAAAATCGGCAGTAGGATTTTAACAACATACTTTTCGAAAACAGCCGTTGATAAAGACAAAATAAAAAGGCTGACAATTGTCAGCCTTGAAATAATCATCTATTATAATTTAACTACGTTAGCAGCTTGAGGTCCACGGTTTCCTTCAACGATTTCAAAAGAAACTTCTTGACCTTCTTCTAATGATTTGAAACCTTCGCCTTGAATTGCAGTGAAATGTACGAATACATCGTCTCCGCCTTCAACTTCGATGAATCCAAAACCTTTTTCGTTGTTAAACCATTTTACTTTACCGTTTTGCATGTTTCTGAATCCTCCTAAAATAAACAAGCACACCCGTGCTTTTGGAAATATTATCATTCAAAATACGACCAAGTACCCTATATGTAGTACAAAAATCCGTATGTTAAATGATGATTTAAATATACACTACCGATAATTCATAGTCAAGAACCCCTCCCGAAAATAAAGAAATTTTTCAATAAAAGCGTATTTTTAAAGAATTGTGTCATATTTGCCTTAGACTTTCTTTGCTTGTTTATTTCCTAGCCTTATAGTAAACTTTTATTGATTAAGGAAAAAAAGTTGCGTATTGGAGGGTATTGGATGCCAACACCCAGTATGGAGGATTATATTGAACAAATATATATGTTGATCGAAAATAAAGGTTACGCCAGAGTATCGGATATTGCCGATGCATTATCCGTTCATCCTTCCTCAGTAACCAAAATGGTCCAGAAACTCGATAAAGATGACTATTTGGTATATGAGAAATATAGAGGTTTGATCTTGACACAAAAGGGAAAGAAAATCGGTAAAAGACTTGTATACCGCCATGAGCTTTTAGAACAATTCTTAAAGATGATAGGTGTTAAGGAAGAGCACATTTATGAAGATGTAGAAGGAATCGAACATCATTTGAGCTGGGATTCGATTGATCGAATCGGAGATTTGGTGATGTTTTTCGAAGAAAATCCTGAACGTATCGAAGCGTTGAAGCTCATTCAAGAAAAAAGTGAAGAAGATATGCAATGAAGAAGCTGACCAAGTATAAAGAATGTACCCTGATTGAACTTTGAGGGCTGCGTGAATTCTTTATCAGGTCAGCTTTTTTTATGGTTTTTTCTCATAATGAATGTGTTAATTTAGCTGAAAGGAATCATTGTAAGTTTAAAAGATCGGAGGGAATTCGTTGAAATCCGGATCATCCCCAGCCACACTATCAATGCGCTCGCTTCCATCAGCATTCACTTGGATCGATACATCTGTAATCAGTCCATTTTCTATTTCCTGAATGGCCTTTTGATAGGAAATGATCCTCCCGCTGCTCGTTTCAAAACTGATGATATTGCCCAAATGGTTCCGCTGCACTTTTTCAATCGTTTCCATATATATACCTCAACTTTTATTTTTCAGTATGTCCAAAACAGATTATTCTTAACATAGGCAGGAGAATCTAACATAATCAATAATATATAATGTAAGTGAACTTGTGATATTGGAGTGGATATAATGATGGACGAATGGCGAAAAATGGCTGAAGCTGCATGGAATGACAAAGCTGATCTTTGGAACTCAAACAGTGTGGAAATGTGGAACGCTGGCAGCAGGAAGGATATTATTCCGTTCTTTAAGGAATTTGTGCCTGAAGAAGGACATATCGGGGATTTAGGATGTGGAGACGGATACGGGTCATATCTTTTATCTCAAAATGGCTATAGGGTTACCGGAATGGATTTATCCCCCCGGATGATTGAATTGGCCAATCAAAATCAAAGCGAAAACGAGCGGCTGAGCTTCATTCAAGGTGATTTAACAAACCCTCCATTCAAGGAAGCACAATTGGACGGAATCATGGCCATTAACTCCTTGGAATGGACGAAGGACCCCCTATCTGTATTAAAGGAAATACATAGGATCACCAAGCCGGAAAGCTATGCATTATTTGGGATATTGGGCCCAACTGCTCACCCAAGAAAGAACAGTTTCGGCAGATTGAGAGGGGAAAAGGTTATCTGCAACACAATGATGCCCTGGGAATTTGAACAACTGGCACAGGAAAACGGATGGAAAAAAATTGCTGAGCATCATGTGTATAAAAGAGGTGTCGATACTCATTTTGCCCGGCAATTATCGTCTGAATTGAAACAGGCTCTGACATTTATGACCCTATTTATGCTTCAAAAGCAAAATTTGAAAGGGTGAGCAAATTGGAGGATCGATATTCAATCGATGAATTCATTCAAAAGACACAACAGCAGGATAAAGGTCAAGGGCTATTTGAACTGGAGACCCCGAGATTCCTGGAGGTCAATTTAAATGGTGAGGTTTGGGCAAAATCTGGCTCAATGGTCTCTTATAGAGGAAATGTTAAGTTTGTAAGGGAAGGAATCTTCGAACATGGCATTGGGAAAATGTTCAAAAAAGCCCTCACAGGCGAAGGGACTTCCTTAATGAAAGCTGCTGGAAACGGTAAGCTATACTTGGCCGATCAAGGAAAAAAAGTTTCCATCATTCAATTAAACGGTGAAAGTCTTGTTGTGAATGGAAATGATTTGCTGGTTTTTGAAAGCAATATCCGTTGGGACATCAAGCTGATGAAACGCATCGCCGGGATGCTATCAGGCGGATTGTTCAACGTGAAGCTTGAAGGAACGGGATTGGTAGCTATCACTTCCCATTATGAACCTCTGACTTTGATTGTGGAACCCGGTAATCCCGTCTATACAGATCCGAATGCAACAGTGGCGTGGTCAGGCAATTTACAGCCTGATTTCGTAACGGATATTTCATTTAAAACCTTTTTAGGGAGGGGCAGCGGTGAATCCATTCAAATGAAATTTGAAGGTAATGGATTTGTCGTGGTCCAGCCGTTCGAAGAAGTGTACTTTTCACAACAAAATTAACTGGCTGTTTTCTCGAAGAATATTGTTTTTAACAGTTTTTTTCTTAACGGAATTCATCATATGAAGTTGATTGGAGCGGAAGATGCGGGACTCCGGAGGGAAGAGGGGCCGGGTTAGACCCCGCAGCGAAGCGTGGAGGGGTAAGGCGGATGTTCGATTAAGTCCGGCACGTCGTGTGGCAACATCGAACGACCTCACTTTGTGTGAGGCCCCTCGGAAAGCGAGCATCCTGAAGCGGAAATCAACAACCTTTGTTCAACAGCAACAAACTTTACGCAAAGAGCGTTATTAAAAAAGCCAATAAAAAAATGAAGTATACATATTGGAGGACTAGTTTATGGAAACAAAACCGCTTATGAAATCAGACATTCAAATTGCGCAGGAAGCAGTTCTAAAACCGATATCTGCTATTGCTGAATCTGTTGGACTTACTTTAGATGACATTGAGCAATATGGCAAATACAAAGCAAAACTAAGCTACGAAGCTATCGATAAACTAGCAGTGAAACAGGATGGCAAAGTCATATTGGTGACATCCATCAATCCGACTCCTGCAGGGGAAGGAAAATCTACTGTAACTGTTGGTTTGGGTGATGCGCTGAATCAGTTGGGAAAAAGAACAATGATTGCCATGAGGGAGCCTTCACTTGGACCGACAATGGGAATCAAAGGTGGTGCCACAGGTGGCGGTTATTCACAGGTGCTGCCAATGGAAGATATCAACCTCCATTTCACTGGTGATATCCATGCCATTACATCTGCGAACAATGCCCTTTCAGCCTTGATCGATAATCACATTCACCAAGGGAATTCGTTGAATATAGATGCAAGGAGAATCGTATGGAAGAGGGCACTTGATTTGAATGACCGTGCACTGCGAAAGGTTGTCATTGGTTTGGGAGGACCGGTTCAAGGAGTTCCGAGAGAGGACGGCTTTGATATTACTGTCGCTTCGGAAATCATGGCGGTGCTTTGCCTCTCCAATGATTTGGAAGACTTGAAATCGCGGCTTGCAAAGATGGTCGTTGCCTATACTTATGATAAAGAGCCAGTAAAGGTTGAAGACTTGGGAGTCGAAGGCGCTCTTGCACTGCTTTTGAAGGATGCCTTAAAACCGAACTTGGTCCAGACAATCGAACATTCACCGGCTTTGATTCACGGTGGACCATTCGCCAATATTGCCCATGGATGCAATAGTATAGCTGCAACCAAAACAGCGGCGAAATTAGCAGACTTTGTTGTGACGGAATCAGGATTTGGCGCTGATCTTGGAGCTGAAAAGTTCTTGAATATCAAAACACGTGCTTCCGGCATTCAGCCTAGTGCGGTTGTTGTCGTAGCGACGATTAGGGCGCTGAAAATGCATGGTGGTGCACCGAAGGCCAACCTCCACTTAGAAGATCTTCAGGCATTGGAAAAAGGACTGGAGAATTTGAAAAAGCATACTGAGACCATCGAAAAGTTTGGTTTACCTTTCGTAGTTGCAATCAATCGTTTTGCATTGGATACGGATTTGGAGCTGAAGTTCCTGGCGGAGTGGTGTGAAAAACAAGGAATGGAAGTTGCGCTTACCGAGGTGTGGGAGCATGGTGGAAAAGGCGGCATTCAGCTTGCACAAGCGGTGCTTTCTCAAATTGAAAAAAATGAAAATAATTTCAATTATCTGTATGAACTAACGGATACCATTGAAGAAAAGGTAAATTCGATTGTAAAGAACGTTTATGGTGGAAGCGGAATTGAATTTTCTTCAAAAGCCTTAAGGCAAATGCACGAAATTGAAAAGAATGGGTGGAGTGGCCTGCCTATTTGCATGGCAAAAACGCAATATTCGTTGTCAGATAACCCAGGATTATTGGGGCGTCCATCAAATTTCAAGATTCAGGTAAGGGAGCTGCAGCCGAAACTGGGGGCGGGATTCATTGTGGCGTTGACAGGTGATGTAATGACAATGCCAGGATTGCCGAAAAAGCCTGCTGCACTTGAAATGGATGTAGATAACACAGGAAAAGCCGCCGGTCTATTTTAATAATCCGTGCAGAAAGGAACTTGCGGACCCACTGGCCGCATCAGATAGCAGCTTAATGAACAATGCTCCTTACTGGAAGGCTATTTTTTCAAAGATTGTTGTTTTAACGGTTTTTCTTTAAGATAACTCATCATAAGAAATTAATTGAAGAGGAAGGTGCGTGACTCCGGAGGGACCAGCGGGGCCAGGTGAGACCCCGCAGCGAAGCGGAGAGAGATAAGGCAGATGTTCGATTAAGTTCGGCACGTCATGTGCCAACATCGCACGACCTCACTTTGTGTGGGTCCCCTCGGAAAGCGAGCATCCTGAAGCGGAAACCAACCTTACAAAACCTTTGATGAATGGCAACAAACCTTAAGAAAAGAGCGTACTAGAAAGAGCTTCAAAGAAAAATAGATGTGAAGGGGATATGTATGTTTGATCCGACTGCATATGAAAACATGAAGGTTGTGCTTGAAGGGGCAGTTTATGATTTAGATTTAAGCGGAAAAATCAAGGTGACGAATCGAAAAGACATCATTGATCTAGCTTCGCTTTCTCGGCAATATGAACTTCAATATACATTGGATGTCAATAATGGGATTTCAGTCTTGTTTCGAATTGAAGCGAAACTGGAACAAATGGCGGCAGAGCTTTTAAATGACAAGCCTCCTTCACAGGCAGGTGTTTACGCATTTATCGAATTTATGGGCAGTGTGGAATCTTTTACGGAAAGCCATTGCACGATGATCAAAGAGATGTGGGGATCCAATCGGGAAATGGAAGAAATAATGATTGTCCATTCTTCAAAGCCCGCTGTTCGAAAGGCAAGGTTGGATTTTCATCGTATCATCACAGAGGAAATGATCGATGATATACTCGAAATGGTCAATCATACAGTTAAAACATTGTCCGCAATGAGATAAATGATTTCATTTAAACCAGGCCATTTCAATAATGTGTTCTGATTGGATTGCCGTAAATGATAAAGGGGGATTTCACATGAAGGTGGCCTGGGTGACCGATAGTACTGCATGTATAGATGAAGAACTCCGATTACTCCCTAATCTATATGTTATGCCAATGACGATCTTATTGGATGAAGAAGAATTCTTGGATGGAGTGGACCTTTGCTCAGAAGAGCTATTTGAAAGATTGAAGACATTAAAAGGGCCCCCAAAATCTTCACAGCCTTCCTTGGGAGCATTTCTTGAAGTATATCGAGACCTTAGCGGGAAGTATGATCATGTTGTATCCATCCATGTATCCTCTCATTTCAGCGGGACATACTCATCCGCCCTGCAAGCTTCGAAAATGATCGACCTGCCCATTACAGTGGTGGATTCCAGAATCCTTTCCTATCCCCTATCTTTCTTGATAAAAAGAGGGATAAAGTGGCTCGAAGAAGGTTTTTCGTTGGAAGAAATGCTGCAAAAGGTCGAGAAATTAATTAAAGCAAATGAAACCTATGTCCTTGTCGGCAGTCTGGAACAGCTCCATAGAAGCGGAAGAATGAATGGGCTGCAATTCTATCTTGGGAGCTTGTTGAAGATTAAACCAATACTCTCCATTGAAGATGGCATACTGAGCGTAAAGGACAAGGTCCGAAGTAATCAAAAGGCGCTCGAAAGAATCATCCAATATTTGAAGGCAAGTATGATCGAATCCAATATAAGCGAAGTCTATGTATTGTACGGATTAAATGATGCAGAGGCGAAAAAATGGCAGGAATATTTAAACATTGTCATCCCGGGGGTTAAATGCACCTTTCATCCGCTGGGGGCTGTTATCGGCCTGCATGCAGGCGAAAATACCATCGGGATTAGCTGGTATGCACAATGAATGAAGCTGACACTTTTGTCAGCTTTTTCAATTGAGTAAAAGAATATTATTTTTCTAATGGCCGTTCAAAGAAAGATGTTACTGACAATTTTTATAATTTTTATATACCATTTGGTTTTGATTGAAGCGGAAGACGCGAGACTCTGAAGGAATCAACGGGCAAAGGAGGGGGCTCATCGTCCGTCGGAAAACGAGCATCCTGCATTGGAAATATAGGAACAAATCTTCCGAAACGAGCCTTACTCTAAATTGTTGTATTTGTTGCAAAAGATTATATAAATACGGCCAATCAGAAAGAGCAGGTTGTTAAAGATTCAAGTAATTTCATGTTAGAATAATAAGCACAGATGGAGGAGCTGCAGATGAATATTATTGAAAGAACCGAAGAATTTGTGCGTTTGAAATTGGGACATGACACATCCGGCCATGATTGGCACCATGTCGACCGAGTGCGGAAAATGGCATTATACATAGCAGAGAAAGAAAGAAAAGGAGATTTGTTTATTATTGAAATGGCAGCTTTGCTCCATGATATTGCCGATGACAAACTATATGAAAACCCTGAAGACGGTTATAAGATCCTCTTGGATTGGCTTGAATCGTGCAGATTAAATCGACAACAGATGGAAAGCATCCTTTCAATCATCAATACCATTTCATTCAAAGGAGGAAATGAAGCGGAATTAAACCATATAGAAGCGCAGATTGTCAGGGATGCAGATCGGCTAGATGCACTTGGTGCGATAGGCATTGCCCGGACCTTTGCGTATGGAGGGAAGAAAGGAGCACCGCTGTATGATCCATCCCTTCCAGTCCGAAAGGATATGACAGTAGAGGAATACCGTAATGGAAAATCCTCTTCGATTCATCATTTTTATGAAAAGTTATTGCTATTAAAAGACAAAATGCATACAAAGACAGCTAAGGAACTTGCCCAAAAAAGACATCATGTGATGGAGGATTTCCTGAAGCAATTTTACACAGAATGGAATGGTAGCGAATGAAGATGTTATCTGTAGAGCATTTATCCAAATCTTATGGGGAAAAGGAATTGTTTAATGATATCTCTTTTACAATTTCAGAAAAAAACAGGATAGGGCTCATTGGGGTCAATGGCACAGGGAAATCCAGTCTATTGAAATTGATCGCGGGAATCGATCTGCCCGATTCAGGTGAAACGATGCAGCCAAAAGACTACTCGATCGGCTACTTATCACAGGATCCTGAAGTACATAGCGATATGACGGTTTTAGAACAGGTATTCCAGAGCGAAGCGGTCGTGATCAAGCTATTGAAATCATATGAGGAGGCATTATTGAGACTTGAACAAAACCCAGGCGATACCGGTTTGCAGGAATCATTATTTGCTTTACAGAAGCAAATGGATGCTCATCAAGCTTGGGAAGCAAGCTCGGCTGCCAAAACAATCCTAACCAAATTAGGCATTATTGAATTCAACAAAAAAATGGGGGAGCTTTCAGGCGGTCAAAAAAAACGTGTTGCGTTGGCACAGGTATTGATTGAATCTCCTGATTTGCTGATTTTGGATGAGCCGACGAATCACTTGGACTACCAATCTGTAAAATGGCTTGAAGAATATTTATCAAAATACAGCGGAGCGCTATTGCTTGTCACCCATGATCGTTATTTTCTTGATTCTGTGACCAATCGAATATTCGAGCTTGACGGCGGATCCTTATATGAATACAAAGGGAATTATCAGGATTTTGTCGAAGCCAAGGCTGTCCGTGAAGAACAAATGGAGGCAGCTGAAGAAAAGAGGAGGAACCTATTCCGCAATGAACTAGCCTGGATGAGAAGAGGGGCAAAGGCAAGGACGACAAAGCAGAAGGCGAGGATCCAAAGATTCGAACAGCTTGATTCACAGATCGGCCATTTGCCGAATAAGGAACAGGTCGATATCGCCATGAAGGGAAGCAGGCTCGGGAAACAAGTGCTTGAGTTCAAATCCGCCAATAAGACCTTTGATCAAAAAGAGATACTTGTTGATTTTAATTGGCTGGTGAAGCCGGGCGACAGATTTGGAATCGTCGGGAAGAATGGCAGCGGGAAATCAACCCTTCTAAATATCATAACCGGTAACATTCCTCTTGACAGTGGTGAGATTTCCTTGGGGCAGACGGTGAAAGTTGCCTACTTTCAGCAAAATCACGATGAAATCAATGAAGATATGAGGATGATTGAGTATCTGCGGGAATCAGGTGATGTGATTGAAACGACGGATGGTGAGAAAATTTCAGCTGCACAAATGTTGGAGCGGTTTTTATTCCCGATGCACACCCATGGCACATTGATCAGAAAGCTCTCAGGAGGGGAAAAAAGAAGGCTGTATTTATTGAAGCTTTTAATGGAAAGACCGAATGTTCTGTTGCTGGATGAACCGACCAATGATTTGGATACGCAGACTTTGACGGTACTGGAGGATTACATCCTTGAATTTGCTGGAGTGGTCATTACCGTTTCGCATGACCGCTACTTTCTTGATAAGACGGCGAATCAGCTCCTTGTATTTAATGGAAATGGGCAAATAGAATCCTTCTACGGTACATATAGTGAGTATCTGGAAAAGGTTTCTCAGGAACTAAAGGACCAGGAAAAGTACAAGGAAAATAAAGGCAAAAAAGAACTGGCAAAGGATGAAACGCAAACAAAGAAAAAGAAAATGACATATATGGAGAAGAAAGAATGGGAACAAATCGAATCCAATATTGCAAATATTGAGGAGAAATTGGAAAATTCCCAAAATGAACTGCAAAATATCGGAAGCGATTTTGATCGGGCAAGGATCCTGATGGAAGAAATCGATAAATTGAACGAAGAATTAGAGAATTTGATCGAGAGATGGTCTTACTTATCCGAATTGGCAGACTGATGTCTTCTATTTAAATTTTCCTTAGTGGATATGGTACAATGTAGTCGAAAGTGTTTGGAAAGGAACGTGTTGAAATGAACATTAAATCCATTGAACCTACACCAAGTCCCAATACGATGAAAATCATATTAGATCAAGAACTCCCTGCTGGAAAAAGCAATAATTATAAAAAAGATGCTGCAGAAGGTGCTCCGCCATTACTAAAGGATATTCTAACCGTTGATGGAGTAAAAGGAGTCTACCATGTGGCAGATTTCCTTGCGGTTGAAAGAAATCCAAAATTTGATTGGCAGGACATTTTACCTGCAGTACGCAAAGCGTTTGGAGAGGAAACAACTACAGGAGCAAGCAATGGAAAGCCGGATGAGCATTTCGGCGAAGTAAACGCTTCTGTTTTATTTTTCAAAGGGATACCGATGCAGATCAAGTTAAATGATGGGCAGCAAGAAAAACGATATGGATTGCCTGATTTTTATGCGAATGCTGTGGATGAAGCGCAAAATGAAGGAGACAACGTCGTCCTTCTGAGAAAATGGAAGGATTACGGAATAAGATATGGAGAACTGGATCAAATCGGCCAAGAGCTCACAGAAGAAATTTTAGCAGCTTACCCTTCAGATCGAGTGGAAAATTTGATTAAAGACTCCAAACAGCCTGAACTTCAAAACAGAAAGGCAGCTAAAAGCAAAATTAAGCTTACAATTGAAATGCTTAATGATCCTGATTGGAAGAAGAGATATCAACTTTTGGATCAAATGGATGACCCGACATTGGAGGACCTTCCTGTACTGAAAATGGCGCTGCACGATGAAAAACCAGCAATCAGGCGGCTTGCGGTCGTTTACTTGGGCATGATCGAGAATAAGCAGGTCCTCCCATATCTTTATGATGGGCTGAAGGATAAAACAGTGATGGTGCGTCGCACTGCAGGAGATTGTTTATCCGATTTAGGTTTTGCTGAGGCAATGGAGCCCATGATGGAGGCCCTGAAAGATCCGAGTAAGATTGTCCGTTGGAGAGCAGCTATGTTCTTATACGAAACTGGAAATGAAAAAGCCCTTCCTGCATTGAAAAATGCTGAGAACGATCCTGAATTTGAAGTGAAGCTTCAGGTAATGATGGCGATTGAACGGATTGCAGGCGGTGAAGAAGCCAAAGGTTCAGTCTGGAAACAAATGACCGAAGCCCGTGAAGTAAATAAAAAGGAGGAATAACCACATGTCAATGGCATACGAAGAATATATGAAACAAATGGTTAAACCGATGAGAGCTGAGCTGACACGCGCTGGCTTTAAGGAGTTATTGAGTGCAGAAGAAGTCGAAGAATTCATGGAAAAGGCAGTTGGAACCACTTTGGTGGTGGTAAATTCGGTTTGCGGCTGTGCAGCTGGGCTGGCAAGGCCATCTGCCACTCAATCCATTGTGGTATCAGAAAAAGCACCAGACAACCTGGTGACTGTTTTTGCCGGACAGGATAAAGAGGCAACAGAAAAGATGCGGAGCTATTTCAAAGGATATGAGCCTTCATCTCCTTCAATGGCCTTATTAAAGGGCAAAGAAGTGGTTCATTTCATCCCTCGTGAAGAAATTGAAGACCATGCGATGGAAGACATCATCCACAACTTGACGACAGCCTACCATAAGCATTGTTAATAATCCGGGATGCCAAATAATGGCATCCTGATTTTTATGATGGATCCTTTGTAGTTTGATTTTTTCTAAGACTGTTTTCAAAAGCATTCTTTCTCAAAGATTGTTGTTTTTAACTGTTTTTCTTTAAAATAACTCATCATATGTTATTGATTGGTGCGGAAGGTGCGAGACTCCGGAGGGATCAGCGGGTCAGTTGGAAAAGCTGCTTGGCTTTGCCCTGGAGCTAGACAGACCCCGCAGCGGAGCGAGGAGATATTAGGCGGATGTTCGATTAAGTTCGGCACGTCCTCGAAAAATGCCAAGCATTTTTCTTCGTGCGATGTGTCGCTCTCGCAGCTTTCCTTGTCCTGTGCCAACATCGAACGACCTCACTTCGTGTGAGGCACCTCGGAAAGCGAGCATCCTGCAGCGGAAATCAACCTTACACAACCTTTAAATGAATAGCAGCAAGCTTTAAGGAAAGAGCTTAACAAAAAAAGCCCTTATTATTGAAGGAGAAGTAATCGCATGTTTATCACGACGTCAGCAAGAACGAATGAAATGATGAAAGAGACTGCCAAATCATACGCTCATCAATTAGGAGTACCATATAAAGAAAGAAACAAACGGACGGTAAAGGCCATGCAGGCTCATTTTAAAGATGCATGCATGGTGATCGGGAAAGAACGAATAGAACTTTTCGGTTGGACTGAAAAATCTGGTACAGGTAATGCATTCTTTTTTCATCCTAATTCAGCCAGCTTTCGGATTAAAAGGCTGGAAAGAGGGGAAGATGATCCACTCATTGCGGCATCGAATCTGAATGAAGGAATGACTTTCCTGGATTGTACACTAGGTTTGGGATCAGACAGCATCGTAGCGAGCCATGTTGTTGGGGAATCTGGAAATGTGGTAGGTACTGAAGCCAATCGGTACCTTTCCTTCATGGTCAAAGAGGGATTGTCCGGATGGGACTCGGGGCATTGCGGCATCAATGAAGCGATGATGAGGATCAAGGTTGTCCACATGCACCATCTTGAGTATCTTAACTCACTTCCGGATGAATCGTTTGACTGCATTTATTTTGATCCCATGTTTGAAGATTCGATAAATGAATCAGAGGGGATCAAGGGATTAAAAGATTGGGCGGTTTATGAGGATATTACATCCAAAGCCATCGCTGAAGCAAAGAGGGTCGCCATTCAGAGGGTTGTCCTAAAGGATTCTTTTCGCTCTTCCCGATTTGAAAAATATGGATTTGACGTAATCCGCAGGAAAAATTCTAAATTTCACTTTGGTGTGATCACAAAAACGTAGGGCATAGCCTGCAAGAAAGCCGAGACGACAATTCGCCTCGGCTTTTTTGTACGAATATCAATCTGCAACCGTCAAGAAAATAAAATAGGCCAACATAATGACAATTCCAATAACCACAGCAATTTCAGTCATACATGAACACCCCGTTTCCTTTTCCATTACTATTTCCTATTTACTGCCGTCACAAACTTTTTTCCTATTTTTTTAATTCTTTCTGACAATTTGAAACCTTTCGCCCAATTATACGTAGAAAGCTAGTATAATAACTATGTAAAGAATTCCAGGTCAATACATACGAAAGGGTTTTTTATCATGAAAAAATGGATTCGAAAATCTTTTGTTGTCCTTGTTTCAATTTTATCTTTCGGGATTGTCACTCCGTCACATGCCTTTCTGGCGGATAATCAAACGATCGATAAAGCAGAGCAGAGGACATCAACCGATCGCATAAATGACAAAAAAGAAGAATCTGAATCCGGCATTTTCCTGGTTGAAGATTCAAAGGAAACCCTTATCGGTGATCTGATGAAGGCTGCAGAAGAACAATCATACGAAAAGTTCGGAACGAAAATCAGCCCTGTTATTGAAAATGAATTTAAGGATATCGTCCTTCCCAATATCCAAAAAGCAATAGAAATGACGATCAATCAATATCCGGAAGAGGATTTGACATCTTTGGCCATTACGGAAAAGCCAAGCGGGGGCAATGGCGAAAAGATCTTCAACATTTATAACGAAAAAACAAATCAGGACGTTATCCGCTTTCACGTCAGACGTGATCACCCTCCATTAGATGGGTATTATTTTAACTTTCATTACCACACCCACCATGATGGATTTCAAGACCATTATGATTTAGGTATGATCTATTGGGATAAAAACACACCTCCAAAATGGATGGCGGTTTAATCTAAAATGACAAGAAGCAGGCATAAAATGTCTCCTTCTTCAGTTTACAGACAAAAGGGATCGATAGAAAATTCTTTCGATCCCTTTTGTCTTTTTTTTGCTATTACTAATATGAGTGTGTTGATCTTCACTATGGGTTGCTGCATTCCACGTACGTGGCAGAGGCGTTTTTCCCGCCGGAGTCGCCGCTTTTCTTTGCAATCACTACTTATAATCACTACTTATTAAGTTGAAGAATATCATCACAGCTTTTAAAATAAATTCATTTTTGTGCTTAGAAAAATTTAATATCGTGCAATTACATTTAGAAATGCTGAGTGAATTGGGAGCGGAAAGGAACCGACTTTCTGACCACAAAAACTATCCAAACTAATATGAGAAACCTGATCTAAATAAGTTTGGATAAGTCAAGTCTGAAATAGTTTTAGGGTGCGTGCTATAATAAATGCAATTATATTGGGCGTGATGGCATGGCCAATGGGAATTTAAAGGAGGATGAAGTTTCATGAAACAATATCTTCAATTATGTGAACACGTACTCACAAATGGCATAGAAAAACATGATCGTACCGGAACGGGAACCATCAGTACTTTTGGGTACCAAATGCGATTTGATTTATCAGAAGGATTTCCGCTATTAACGACAAAAAAGCTCCATATGAAATCGATAATCCATGAATTGCTTTGGTTCCTTAAAGGGGATACAAACGTTAAATATCTTCAGGAAAACGGAGTGAGAATCTGGAATGAATGGGCAGATGAAGATGGAAATCTAGGTCCTGTGTATGGACATCAATGGCGTTCATGGACAACGTCAGACGGCAGTACGATCGATCAAATTACCAATGTGATCGATCAAATCAAAAACAATCCCGACTCAAGAAGGATGATAGTCAATGCCTGGAACGTCGGCGATATTGAAACAATGGCGCTTCCCCCATGCCATTGTTTATTCCAATTCTATGTTGCAGATGGAAAGCTATCATGTCAGCTTTATCAGCGCTCGGCCGATGTGTTCCTTGGAGTGCCATTTAACATCGCTTCATATGCGCTGCTTACCCAGATGATTGCCCACGTATGTGATCTGGAAGAAGGTGAGTTTGTGCATACCTTCGGAGATGTGCATATATATTCAAATCATATGGAGCAAGTGAACCTCCAGCTTTCAAGGCAGCCTTATTCACTTCCTAAAATGAAAATCAATCGTAAAGTTGACAGTATTTTCGATTTTCTTTATGAAGATTTCACCCTCGAAAACTATGAAGCTCACCCACATATCAAGGGAGTGGTGAGTGTATGATTTCATTTATTTGGGCGATGGATGAAAATCGATTGATTGGGAGTGGAAATAGACTCCCATGGCGTCTTCCTGAGGATTTGAAGTTTTTCAAAAATACGACGATGAACCATCCGATTGTAATGGGTCGCAAAACGTTTGAATCAATAGGAAAACCTCTTCCTGGTAGAATCAATATCATTTTGACAAAGGACAAGACTTACAAGAAAGAAGGCTGCATCGTAATGAACAATAAGTCTCAATTGTTAGACTGGATTGAATCACAGGAAAAGGAAGTATTTATTACGGGTGGATCAGAGATCTTCAAACAATTGATGGATGAAGTCGATAGCTTATATGTCACGAAAATTTATTCATCATTCGAAGGTGATACATACTTCCCTGTAATGGATTGGTGTGGATGGAAGGCCGTGTGGGCAAAAAAGGGGATAAAAAATGAGAAGAACCCATATGACTATGAATTTTATAAATACAAAAAAAAGCAGCACAATCATTGAGAAAGTGCTGCCGAAACCAATGTTCGAGCCTGGAATGGAGTTTCCAGGCTTTAATTATACATAGAACAAAATGCAAAAGTACATGAATGCACTACCACCCAATACGAAAAGATGCCAGATTGCATGATTGAAAGGGATCTTATTCCATATGTAGAAAACCGCTCCAACCGAATATAGGATTCCACCGGTCAATAAAAAGGCGAATCCAATCGGTGTCAAACGTTCGTATAGAGGCTGGATTGCAACAATGATCAGCCAACCCATCAATAAATAAAAAATGGTCGACATCAATTGAAACCTGTGGATGAATAAACACTTAAAAACAATTCCAAAAACGGCAAGCGTCCAAATTGCGCCAAAAAGGATCCAGCCCAAGGTTCCCTTCAGCGTGACAAGGACAAATGGCGTATAGGTGCCGGCTATCAACAAATAGATCGCCGAATGATCCAGGATTGCAAAGATGTTTTTAATCTTCGAAGGTTTAAAGCTATGGAGCATCGTTGAAAATAAATAAAGCAGGATCATGGAAATCCCGAATATTAAGAAGCTTGCCATATACCATCCATTATTTTTATGTGCGGCAAAAATAATGAGCATGACCAGGGCCGGGATGCTTAATAAAAAGCCGATCCCATGAGTGATTGCGTTGGCAATTTCTTCTTTCCAATCTTTATAATCAGCTGTAGTCAATCAGATTGCCCCCTTTTCTGAATTACTTTAATGATATACTTCGACAAAAGATTCTTCAAATGAATTCTTTTAGGATGTGAAATGATATGTGTGGAAGATATACGTTAACGAAATCTAAGGAAACATTGATTGAACAGTTTTTAATCGACGAGTTTCCAGAAGAATTTGATAGATCCTTTAATGTTGCTCCAAGCCAGTCAGTTTTGGCCTTGGCGGGGATAAATAACAAGCGAAGGGCAGGGTATTTGAAATGGGGCCTCATTCCTCACTGGGTAAAGGAAGGGAAACAGTGGCGTCCCATTATTAACGCGAGGGCTGAAAAGCTTGAAGAAAAAGCAAGTTTTAGGGGCTTGGTTGAAAAAAAGAGAATCATCCTGCTGGCAGATGGTTTTTACGAATGGGGCATGCATGAAGGAAAAAAGCAGCCATTTCGGTTCATAGCGAAAAACCAAAGTCTGTTTGCATTTGCCGCATTGTGGGACAAAAATGGAGGCCAATCGACCTGTACCATCATCACTACTGGTGCGAATGAAGAGGTTTCCTCCATTCATGACAGAATGCCAGTCATCTTTCTGGGTGAAGATCAGATATCAAAATGGCTGAGTGAAGAACCATATGAAAATGTCAAATCATTGTTGAAACCGTTGCCGGATGATGAAATGACCATATATCCGGTGTCCTCAATGGTCAATTCACCCAAAAATAACAATGAATCATGTATTGAAAAAATAGCATTATCTTAAGACTATGATGGATTGCTATATAAAAAATGAGTAACGACAAAATCAGACAGCTATTGCAGTTCGAATTGGGGTATAATATAGTCAAACGGGTGAAAAAGAGGATTGATATTTTGCTGCTGAAAAGCCTTGAGTTCAAAACAACGGATGGACAGAAGGTAAAGATTATCGATATTCCAGTATTGGAGGAAGATAGCCCGCTAAAATTCAAAGTAAACGTAAGGTTGGAACTGTTTATGAGGAAAATCATTTCTCGAGACGAGCCAAAAAAAGTTTACTCTTTGAGGGAACATTTGAAGAAGACGTTAAAGTGGACTGAATACGAACAAATTTATCGAGCTTCGGAATTAAAAAACAATGCTTAATAAGCTTTATTTTAACCAGATCCAGGCTGCTGCTGGATCTTTTTTTGTAGATCGGGAAATATCTTGATAAAATGGTTTAAATGCTATTGAATTAAAGATATAATGAATAGAATCGCAATAGAGGATGTGGAAAGAATGAGCAAGATAAAGATCGTCACCGATTCCACGGTAGATCTCCCCCAGGATATCCTTGATAGGCTAGGAATCCATGTAATCCCTTTGTCAATATCCATTGAAAATGAAACGTTCGTCGATCGGATAGATATAACACCGAAGGCATTTATGGAAAAAATGAAAAGATCCAACGAACTGCCTAAAAGTTCTCAGCCTCCGATCGGTACTTTTGTAGATAAGTATAATGAATTAGGCGAAGATGGAAGCGAAGTCCTTTCCATCCATATGTCAGGGAACCTAAGCGGGACTGTACGTTCTGCTGAAAGCGCTGCACAAATGAGCGATGCCAATGTAACTGTGATCGATTCCAGGTTCATTACACGTGCACTAGGATATCAAGTAATGGTGGCAGCGGAAATGGCTTTGAAAGGAGCATCGATGGATCAAATCCTTTCAGGTCTTGATACAGTACGTTCATCTACCAATTTATATATCGTAGTAGACACTCTCGAGAATTTAGTGAAGGGCGGACGAATTGGAAAAGGAAGGGCTTTGATTGGGTCTTTGCTGAATATTAAGCCGATCGCTTCGCTGGAAAATGGAGAATATACGCCGGTCACAAAAGTAAGAAGTCATTCTCAAGCGGTCAAATATTTGGCAAAGCAGTTTGCGGAAGATATCAAAAACAGGACGGTAAAAAGCGCAGCAATCATGCACGCGGAAGGACTGGAATTGGCCTTGGCGTTAAAGAAAAAAATTAAAGAAACAACCGGATATGAGGAAATTGAAATCGATGATACAACACCGATCATCAGTACCCACACCGGGGCAGGAACGATCGGGTTGGTATATTACACAGAATAGGTGAAGCAAGGTATTGCCACCTGACTAAGACTGTAGACAAGCTTGAGCATTTTCTTGAGTTTGTCTACAGTCTTTTTTTAATTCGTAAATAGTTGTGTGACTGATTCGATAGTCTCAAAAGATGATAATTTTACCGGCTGTTCTTCCTAATTAAATAGTATTCCGCATATAAATGATGTAGGATGACTATCGTGTGTCGAAATGCCATTCGAGATGAGGTGGAAATTACGTGGCTAAGAAGAAAGTCCTTTTATTCAGTGATTTTGGGGTTGATGACATTGTGGCTGCTTTATATGCCTACTATAGTGAAGAAATTGAAATTGTAGGGGTAGTGGCGGATTATGGGAATGTCTCAAAGCGTGATGCCATCAGGAATGTAAAATTCATTCAAGAAAAAACGGGCATATCTGATATACCCGTTTTCGGTGGTGCATTCAGCCCGTTGACAGGGATTCCTCCAGTCTATTACACCAATGTACATGGTCCAGCAGGCTTGGGGTCAATTATCCCCGAGAATTATCATGATCATATGGACCTTGAGAATTTCTACGAAGTCACCTCTTTAATCGATGAGTACAAAGATGAAATTATTATCTATTCTGCCGGTCGATTGACGTCGCTGGCGACATTGTTTGTCCTGTATCCTGAGAAGATTAAGGAAATCAAGGAATTCTATCTAATGGGAGGTGCATTTCAGTCGCCTGGAAATGTCACACCTGTAGCAGAAGCAAATTTTTACAGTGATCCATATGCTGCGAACCTCGTCCTCCAATTATCTCCAAAGCAAATCCATATCGTTCCCCTGGATGTAACCCGCTATGCCATTCTGACCCCGCAAATGATTGACCAGCTGAATGATTATTATACTGAAGCGAAGGACGAGGCAGGTATGTTGATCAAACCGATGGTGGATTATTATTATGATTTTTATAAGAAGAGTCAACCCGATATTTTAGGCGCGCCACTCCATGATTTATTGGCAATGTGGACGATTACACAGGACCCATCCGTTCAGTTTAAAGAGGTGCCGGTCAAGGTGAGCGTAAATAGCGGATCCACATTCGGTCAAAGCTCAGGTGATTTCAGAGAGTCGAGTCCAAAGGCTGCTTGGCCCATCCATAAAGTTGCCCTTTCCTTTAATTATAAAACATTCGTCGAACAGATTTTTGCAACCTTGACATCCGGCCCGAGCAGGGGTTAAAGTTGCTGAGTTAGAAAAATGTTTCATGACTATATGAACGTGATATAATAACAATACTTGTAGAAAGCGAGGTGGACAATTTGAAAAAAACCCTCACCTTTCTTTTAGTATTCAGCTTTTTGCTCACTGGCTGCACTCAAGAATCCGGGGAAAATTCAACAAAACAAACCGCTTTGGAAGATAAACCAAACCCACCATCTGGTTTCATACCTAAAAAATTAACGATTGTTTCTGCAGGGGATTCATTGACTCAAGGTGTTGGGGACAGTACAAACAGCGGCGGCTACATTCCGTATCTCAAATCCGATTTGGAAGGATTGGAAGATATCCAAGAAGCTACTTTTTATAATTTCGGAGTAAGGGGAAACAGGACGGATCAGCTGTTGGCCAGATTAAAGACCGATAAAGTGAAGCAAAAAATCAAGCAAGCTGACCTCGTGATGATCACGATCGGTGGAAATGACGTCATGAAGGTATTTAAGGATAATTTTACTGACTTGAAATTGAAAGAATTTGAAAAGGCACGAAGTGATTATCAAAACCGGTTGAAAGTCATCATGACAACCATCAGGCAAGAAAATCCGGAAGCGGGGATCGTTTTAATCGGCATTTATAATCCTTTTTTAAAATGGTTTGCAGATGTAAAAGAAATAGAGCAGATTATGGTCAATTGGAACAAAGCAAGCAAGGAAATTGTTGACCAATACCAACAGGCAAAGTTCATTCCCATTTCGGATATCTTCGAAAATAGTCAGGATGATTTACTTTACAAAGATTATTTTCATCCAAATGATGAAGGATACCATCTGATCGCCGATCGTCTCTTCGACCAACTTAAAGGAGAAGCTTTAGCTGAATTAACTAACCCAGATTATATAGCGAAGGAAGGTCGTTAATGAAGAAAACAAAATGGAAAGCCGCATTTATTACATTGGGAATAATCAATATCCTAATTTTTGCTGTATTTGCAGGCATGATCCTGATGCCGTCAAAGGATCAGCCGATACCGAAAAAAGTTCCTGCTGACCAAGAAGATGTTCAGTTTCACATAAATGCAACAAAAGAAGATTTAAATAAAATGATTAACCACTATATCCAAAAAGAAGGGTTGAATGGCCCTATCGACTACAGCGTTTATTTAAAAGATGATGTGGAACTATACGGTACCATCCCCCTTTTCACTAGCAACCTTCAGCTCAAAATGACGTTGGAGCCAAAGGCATTGGATAACGGTGATTTAATATTGAAACAAAAATCAATTTCATTGGGTCAATTGGATCTACCAGTCTCATACGTTATGGAGCTGATAAAAAATAAATATAAGCTGCCGGATTGGGTAAGTATTCAACCGAACGACCATTTAATTTATGTATCATTGCAAAAAATGAAATTAAAGAGTGATATCAAGGTCCGTGCAGATGAGTTTAATTTGAAAGATGATAAAATTAAATTTACACTACTTGTACCTACAAATTGATAAAGAAAGTAAAAACCTGTTCCTAAACGAATTGTTTAGAACAGGTTTTTTTCTGCCGATTTTCTCAGCCCTTAATCAAGATGGTCTCTAAAGGGGGTTCACCTTCCAATAATCCCACTGCAAAAATGGTATAGCTGCGATTTGGTTTAAGTTTGATGTTCGGGATGTCCAGGATTGCTTTGTCGGCTCCGGCAGCTCTTACTTCCAAATCCAGCGTCATCGGTGTCAACCCTAAGTAATCAGTTGCTTGTTTGTAGCTGATATTCGGGAATACAACATCTCTGCTCTTTACGGCAATATCAACTGCAGGTGCATCCGGTGATAAATGAATGAACCTTAATTTTGTTTCATTTGCCGGAACCATAGGTGAGTCAACGTATGGTAGCAGCTGTAATTTTTCACCTTTTCCGATAGCTGCATAGGTATAAAATTTTCCTGGTTCAACAGATATTTTTTTACTGATAATGGTCGTTACACTTGTTCCAGCAGGGTATATGTCGATATGATACTTTCCTGCAGGCAATGATAAATATTCGCTGATGTCTTTAAAGCTTATATTCGAAAATATCTTGTGGCTATTGATGTAAATATCAATATTTGGCGAGCCGGGGGATGCATGCAAAAAGCGGACATTCGCCGGCTGACGCATCAACGATAATTCAGATCGCTGTGATTCCAACCCTTTTTTCATATATTTCAGATGCTGTTGGTAATAGTGAATATGCTGATTCGGGTCAATATATTTATAATAGCAAGCGAGCAAATCATACACTGCAGCTCTTTGAAAATATTGATCCTGATTATTCATATATCTCGCCCCTAACTTTTGTATACGTAACTAAAGTATGCAAACACTCTAAAAATGGTGATTTGCCTATTGAAAAGTTGTTGCATTTTTTTGAAATATCGGACATAATGAACTTATCTGATAAGAAAGCGGGTGATGTCAAATGACAAAAACATTAATTGAAACGAACAATTCCAATCGTAATTTGGCACAGCCCTGCTTTTTCGTGTGAATAGGATATTTCTGTCCTCAAAAACGCATAAAAAACCATGGGCTGCTGCGTCCATGGTTTTTTATTTTATATTTTTTTGGAGGGCATTAAATGAAAAATGAAATATTCATCGATTTTATGAAACGGGTTGAGGAAAACTTTGAACCGTATAAACAGGAATTTGTTTTAGGAAGAATCGTACTTGAGCATAAATCGCAATATAAAGTTATGACAATCCAGGGAGAATGGATGTGCGAAATCTCAGGTAAATTCCACTATCTTGCCGGAAAAGTTTCAGATTATCCTTCTGTAGGGGATTGGGTGATCCTAAAGGAGCGGAAAGGTGAGGACAAGGGCCTGATTGAAAAAATCCTCCCTCGTACAAGTAAGTTTTCAAGAAAAAAAGCCGGACCGGAAACGGAAGAGCAAATTGTAGCAGCAAATATTGATGACCTTATCATTGTGTCATCTTTAAACAGCGATTTGAATTTAAGAAGGATTGAACGCTATTTAATATTAGCTTGGGAAAGCGGTGCAAATCCGATTCTTGTCCTAAGCAAATCAGACCTTTGTGAGGATGTGGCAGATAAAGTCGATGAAGTAGATGCGATCGCCATGGGGGTCCCCATCATCCCAATCAGTGTAAAAACTGGAATGGGAATGAAACAGCTGCAAGAAATATTAAAGCCTGGCCGGACATCTGCCCTGGTTGGATCCTCAGGGGTGGGGAAATCCACCTTGATCAATGAACTGCTTGGTGCAGAAAAGCAAATTGTTCAGGAAATAAGGGAAGATGACAACAAAGGCAAGCATACGACTACATTCCGCGAACTGTTCTTTTTAGATAATGGGTCATGCATTATTGATACCCCGGGAATGAGAGAAATACAGCTTTGGGAAAGCCAAGAGGGAATGGCATCTGGTTTTGGGGATGTGGAATCGCTTTTTGAGCAATGTAAGTTCCGGAACTGTTCACATCATAAAGAACCTGGATGTGCAGTGCGGCAAGCTATTAAAGATGGTGATTTGACGGATGAAAGATTCCAAAGCTATTTGAAGCTCCAAAGAGAATTGGCGTATCTAGATCGGAAGTCTGATAAAAAAGCCCAAAGCGAAGAAAGAAAAAAATGGAAAAAAATCAGCCAGTCTGCAAACGCTCCGAGGAGATAAAGGGAAAAGTCAAATTAGTTTACGAATGCATAAAAAAACGATAAAATGCCATCAATAAACTATATCTGACTCGGGATGGAGGAATACAATTGTCACACACAAATCATGTTGAACTAGCCACGTTTGCGGGCGGGTGTTTCTGGTGCATGGTCAAACCATTTGATGAACTTCCGGGCATTGAAAAGGTTATCTCAGGCTATACTGGCGGACACACGGAAAATCCAACATATGAAGATGTTTGCAGTGAAACCACCGGCCATTATGAAGCGGTGCAAATCACCTTCAACCCTGATATATTTCCTTATGAAAGGTTGTTGGAGCTTTATTGGCAGCAAATAGATCCGACTGATGCAGGGGGGCAGTTCCACGACAGGGGTACTTCCTATAAGACTGCAATCTTTTGTCATAATGAGCAGCAAAAGACGGAAGCATTGAAGTCCAAGCAGCTCTTGGAGGAGAGTGGAAAATTCAAATCTCCTATCGCAACGGAAATTCTGCCATCCTCAACATTTTATCCTGCTGAAGATTACCATCAGCACTACTATAAGAAGAATCCTTTACGCTACAGTGCTTACCATAAGGGTTCAGGAAGAGCGGATTTCATAAGAAGGAATTGGGGTGATCAGCATGAATAAAAATAAAGAAATAGTAAAAAAGAAACTTTCGCCGCTCCAGCAAGAGGTCACGCAAAATAACGGCACTGAACCGCCTTTTCAAAATGAATACTGGAACCATTTTGAAGAGGGCATTTATGTGGATATTGTTTCAGGGGAACCTTTGTTTTCTTCAAGTGAAAAATTTGATGCAGGATGTGGATGGCCCAGCTTCTCCAAACCGATTACTTCAGAGCAGGTTTATGAGAAGACGGATCTGAGCCATTTCATGGTGAGGAAGGAAGTCCGAAGCAAAGAAGCCGATTCCCATTTAGGACATGTGTTTGATGATGGCCCAGGACCGACCGGCCTCCGATATTGCATAAATTCAGCAGCATTAAAATTCATCCCTAAGGAAGATATGGAAAAGGAAGGCTATGGAGAATATCTCACCTTATTTAAATAAGGTGGCCGATCTTTCCGAAATTACATTGTACTGATACGCCATTTCTTATAAAAGTTTAATCGAAGCCAATATTGGCTATAAACAGAGTAGGATGGTGATGAAGAATGTTAAAGAATCTTTTTGGGAAGAAGGAAGAAGTACCAAAAAACCTTTCGATAAGTTCACCGATGACGGGAAGGGTGCTAACATTGGAGGATGTACCGGATCCCGTATTTTCTCAAAAAATGATGGGGGATGGAATTGCCATTGAACCGGTGGAAGGGAAGGTTGTTGCACCATTCGATGGAAATATCGTCCAGGTCTTTCCGACGAAGCATGCAATCGGCATCAAATCTCCGAATGGAGTAGAGGTGCTGATCCATATTGGATTGGAAACCGTATCTATGAATGGTGAAGGTTTCGAGACGTTTGTTTCTGAAGGGGACAAAGTGAAAGCCGGAGACCTGCTAGTCGAATTTTCTATCCCTCTCATAGAAGAAAAAGCGGAAAGCATCATTTCACCAATCATTATTACGAATGGTGATGAAATGGACAATTACAAATTAATGGGCAATGATCAGGTAACTGCCGGACATGATACCGTTATGGAAGTAACCGTGAATTGATAGGCGTGTATGTAATAAAAAGAGTCTGTACCGTTTGAGCAAAAGGTTACAGACTCTTTTTATTTCGAAATTTTCCCGAAGAACCATCCAATTCGCTATTTTTGTGATGCCATGCCCCCTGAAAGGACGAATTTCATTGCGTCCTCAGGTTTGACATCGATGACTTCTATTTGATCTTTCGGAATTAAAAAGGTAAACCCGGCAACTTGAAAAGTTTGGGGAATGTAGACCGCGGCATGGTCTTGTAGAGGGCTGTAGAACCCCTCAACATCATCGGAAGTAATGAACCCGATACTTTTTATTTCAGTGCCTGGGAATGTAAAAGTGACAACTTTAGAAAAGGATTTTTTATCTCCGATAAATGAATTGACTGTATCCTTTATGACAGAATAAATCGTTTTTACAAATGGAATTTTAGTAAGTAAATGATCGATTAATTTAATGATCGTGCCAGTGATGAATTTCGTTGAGAGCCAACCAAGAGCAGTGATGGCAACCATTGTCGTTAAGATTCCGATACCAGGGATATAGTGGTGATTAAGATATGGCTTTAAAAAATTTCCTAGAATGCTGTCAAAGAATACAAATAATTTATAAACAACATAAACGACTAACACAATTGGTATGACAGTCAGCACTCCATTGATAAAACTTCTTGCGAGCAATTTCATTCATTTCACTCCTATTAAATACATAACGCAATTATACCCTCAGGGAAAAATCTTGGAAAGTGATTCTGGTGAAAATATATGCGAATAACCATATTTCAAAAAAAACTGGGCATATGCACAAACATTTTCTGGGTTCTTACATACAGTAACAATGTATAAATCATAAACCATACTTGAGGAGTGAGAGGTATGTATTACGGCTCAGGCTGTTGTTACCCAGGATATGCTTATCCATGCGGTGGAAATAATTGGTTTGCGTTGATTGTTGTGCTGTTTATCTTATTGATCATCATTGGAGCAGTTTGCTATTGTGGGCCTAGATAAAAAAGCTGACTCATGAGCTTACTCCTTTTCCTGTATTGGATGCAGGAAAGGAGTAAGCTTTTTTGAATCAGCTTTTTTATTAAAGGTGGGTAAGGTTGATTTGCGCTTCAGGATGTTCGCCTTCCACTTCAACCAACAATGAATAGTGAACTATTTATATGGAAATCTTTTAAATCAACTCTCCTTGAGAAAACAGCCCTATTATATCTTAAAATTGCCTACAAGATCCCGCAAGTTCTCTGCTTGCTTCGAAAGCTCTGATGCAGAGGCGGTGACTTGTTCCATGGCGGCAGAGCCTTCTTCAGATGCTGCTGCTGTCAACTCTGTATTCGCTGCAGTGCTGGCAGCAATCTCATTGACTGCTGCAAACGATTCAGCAACATCCTGGCTTAAATTCAAGGTTTGATGTATTTGGTTGACCATTTCATCGATAATGTAAAACGTTTCCTTCGATTGCTTAAGGATATTTTCCAAGGATGATGTAGTTTCGTTGGAAATCTCAACGCCGGCAATGACGGCCTTAACACCCTCTTGATTTTGAAGGATGATGGTTTTGACTTCATTTTGAATCGATTTTATGATTGCCGTCACTTCTTTAGCTGCTGTTTGGGATTGTTCTGCCAATTTTCGGACTTCATCAGCAACTACAGCGAAGCCCCTTCCGTGTTCACCGGCTCGGGCTGCTTCAATGGCAGCATTCAGAGCAAGTAAATTGGTCTGTTCTGAGATATCCGTTATAGAATTGATGATTTTTGTAATTTCATTTGATTTTTGCCCGAGTGCTTCAACAGTTGAAGTGGTGGTTGCCATGGTTTCTTCAATCGACATCATTTTCAGAGACGATGACTTTACTGATTTACCTCCAAGTTCTGCAGCAATCTGCATTTGCTCGGCTGCACCTTTCACTCTTTCGGCATTGTCGTTCAATAGTTTTGCGGACTGCTCCATCAAATTCATCTTTGTGACGGAATCATCCATTTGAGAAGTTGTTTTATCGCTTCCAACTGCTATTTCTGTCGATGTTTCTGCAATGGACATGATCGTTTTGGAAGTCTCTTCCGCAGAAGCGAGAAGTTGTTCGCTGCTGGCAGAAACATTTTCTGCCATTTTGGAAACTTCCCTTACAAGAGAAGCAATCCCGTCGATGAGTACATTTGTGTCCTTGGCCAATCCGGATAATTCATCATTTGATTTTACTTGGATCCTCTTTGTCAAATCCCCGCCTGCATTCGCGATATCAAGGATGGAATGACTTATTTTTCTTACATTTCGCTTGATGTTTCGAGATAGTATAAAGGAAAATAGTACTGTTAAAATAATGGCGATAATGGAAAGTCCCACTGTTACGAATTGAGAAATCATGACTTGCTGATGGAGGGAATCTATTCGTTCCTTCGTATAGCTTTTTTCTTCGTCGATCATCTTCGTGATGACTTTCCTTAGATTATCCATATACCCGATGCCTTGAGAAGAAGTCAACTGCATGACGGCGTCATGTTCTGATCCATATTTTCTTGCTTCGATGATCCGATCGATCCACCCGATCCAAAAATTATAATAGTTTTGAACCGACTCCAATTTTTTCATTTGAGACGGCTGATTTCTTAATAATGGAGTCAGGCTTTTTAATTTCTTTTCAACATTGCTTTTTCCATCGTTATAAGGCGCCAGATAGGTGTCATCGCCGGTTATGACATATCCTCTTTCCCCTGTTTCAATATCGACCAGTGATTTGGAAAGTTCCTGTATGTCATTATGTACAACCATATCATGGCTTACGACATTATTGATTTCTTTTTCCAACGCTTTCATATTTACGTAGGAAATGACAGTCAGCCCAACAAGCAGGATCGTCAGAAATCCAAAAGATAGAATGACTCTACCTCTTATGGTCTGGCTGTAATATAGGACTCCAGTCCCTATTTTCTTTTTTTCTTTATTCCTTTTTCTCTTGATTTTTTCTTCTTTTTTCTTCTTTTTTATTGAAAAAAGCTTCTTTTTTTCCTTCAAGATCGTCCCCCCTATATGTCTATATCCCTAGTCAAATGAAAGACTTACCATTATTGTAATCATTTTAATGAGAATTATCTACTAAATATTCATAAAATTTGTCGAAAAACCAAAGATTTCAAAAAGGCTGAAAATTATGGTTCCATATTGAAGGCTCAATTAACTGGATTTAGTAATAATAAATTCCTAGAAAGAAATACAATTAACATACATAGACATGTAATATGGAGAGAAGTTTTTTGAAAGGCCGGGGGTGTTATCGTGCAGCAATCACATTTGATTAAACCACTGTTGGATGCAGATTATCCATTAGCGGATCATGGGAAGGGAATTTTCATCTATGATTCTGATGGTAAAGATTACTTGGATGCATGCTCAGGTGCCGTGACGGCGAATATTGGTCATGGGATGAAGGAAATCATTGATGCCATTCAAAAGCAGGCTGAAAAAATTGCATTCGTCTATCGTTCTCAATTTACAAATGAGGCAGCCGAGAAGCTATCCTCATTGTTGGCAGAAAAGACGGACAATCATCTGAATTGGACATTTTTTGTGAACAGCGGATCGGAAGCCACTGAAACTGCAATTAAAATAGCGCTTCAACATTGGTTAGAAAAAGGAAAACCGAAAAAGACCAAAGTATTGTCAAGGTGGATGAGCTATCATGGAATAACCTTAGGAGCCCTTTCGATGTCCGGACATTCAGTGAGAAGGGAGAAGTTCACATCTTTGCTGGAAGATTGGCCGGTGCTTGAACCGCCTTATTGCTATAGATGTCCATATGGTAAGGAATTTCCAACCTGTGGACTGCACTGTGCCGCCCACCTGGAAACGGTTATCAATCGAGTGGGGGCAGATCAAGTTGCATGCTTGATTGTAGAACCGGTTGTTGGAGCTGCAGGAGGAGCAATCACTCCTCCTGATGGTTATTATGAGAAGTTGAAATCCATTTGTGAAAAATATGAGATTTTATTTATAGCAGATGAGGTCATGACAGGGTGCGGAAGAACAGGCGCAATGCTTGCCTTGGATCATTGGGGTGTAAAGCCGGATATAGCGGCATTGGGAAAAGGGCTAGGGGCAGGGTATGCTCCTATCGCAGCAACGATGGTCAGCGATAAGGTGATGGAACCGATCCAGAATGGAACCAAATCGATCATGAGCGGCCATACTTTCAGTGCCAATCCTTTATCCTGCGCAACTGCACTCGCGGTCTTACAGTTGATAGATTCAGAAGATCTGCTCTCAAAGGTCGAAGAAAAAGCGAACTATCTACAAAAGAAATTGAAGAAGCTGCAATCTGAATTTTCCTTTATAGGCGATATTCGTGGAAAGGGGCTCTTAATCGGGATGGAATTCGTTAAAGGCATTGAAGCGAAAGAACCATTCCCAAGGGAGTTCATATTCACATCTAAGTTGATAAGCATTGCACAAAAAAATGGCCTGCTTTTGTATCCAGCGGCAGCCGGTCTCGATGGAAGGCATGGTGATGCTATTATCATCGCTCCCCCGCTAAACATAACAGAAGATGAGATGGATGAATTGTGTAAAAGACTCAGAGAAGCTTTGCTTGAACTCAATATTGATAACGAAGGAAGCAGGGAGAGGCATGAGCAGTAAATTTAATAAAGTGGTATCGCTCGATGAAGCCATGGATCATTTTTATGATGGCATGTCCATCATGTTTGGAGGCTTCGGCGGAGTTGGATCGCCGCCAACTTTGATAAAAGGGATATTAAAGAAGGGGTGCAAAGATTTGCTGCTGATCGGGAATGATACAGGATTCCCTCAAATCGGCATCGGGCAATTAATCACTCAGAATAGGGCAAAAAAAGTTGTTGCCTCACATATCGGGTCCAATCCAATTGCGGGAGAGTTGATGGAAAGAGGAGAAATGGAAGTGGAATTTTCACCTCAGGGAATCCTTGCAGAACGAATCAGGGCGGGTGGAATGGGTATAGAAGGTATCGTAACGGAAATAGGAAAAGAAAATTCATGGATAAGCGGCGGAAAGCCAACTTTTAAGCTTAATGGGGTAGACTGCCTTGTTGAAAGCGCATTGACAGCAGATGTAAGCATTGTTTTTGCAAAAAAAGCCGACACTTTTGGGAATTTGATTTTTGATAAAAGTGCCAGGAACACAAACCCTTTAGTAGCGATGGCGGGGAACAAGACCATCGTTGAAGCAGAAGAAATCGTCCCATACGGTTCATTGGACCCGGAATCAATCATCACTCCGGGGGTGTTCGTAAATATGATAATTCCTTCGGAGGGGGTGGATTGGAAATGGGCATGGGAAATGGAATAAAGGATCGGTTGGCAAAAAGGGCTGCTGAAGAAATTGAAGACGGGATGATTGTCAATTTAGGCATCGGGATCCCATCCCTTGTGCCTAATTTTTTACCTCCTGCAAGGGAGGTGCTGTTTCAAGCGGAGAATGGAATACTTGGGATGGGACAATCGCCGCCGTATTTGAAAGAGGACGAAAATCTGTGCAATGCCGGGGGATTTCCTGTGACTTTGAATGAAGGGGGATCTTTTTTTGACTCTGCGACAGCTTTCGGGATGATCAGGCGCGGCTATATTGACTTGACCATATTAGGTTCGCTCGAAGTAAGTGAAGAAGGAGATCTTGCCAATTGGATCGTGCCAGGGAGAAGAGTGCCAGGCGTTGGTGGAGCCATGGAGCTTGCGGCTAGGGCAAAGAATGTGGTTGTTCTGATGACCCACGTGGATAAGAGAGGAAATAGCAAATTAGTAAAAAAATGCTCACTGCCCCTAACAGCCCAGCGGTGTGTAAAAAAGGTCATAACAGATTTAGGTGTATTTTCAATCGATGAAAACGGGCTTTTGTTAACCGATCTATTTGATCCCCATTCAATCGAAGAAGTAATAGAAAAGACTGATGCCGATTTTAAGGTTGCGAAAGAAATCAGAATGATCAGAGAATGAGTGAAAAAAGGGGAGGAAGAGTGTGCAAAAGAACATTAAGGCTTGGATGGAATCCAATCGTTCAAATGGCGTGAAGCTGCTGCAAAAACTGGTTCAGGAAAACAGTACGAGGGGAAATGAATATAACGCACAGGCTGTGATCATTGAAAAATGCAGACAAATGGGGATGCATTTGGATATTTGGGATATGAAACGAGAAAATTTGGAGGAACATCCATTTTTTAAGTGCGATCGTGAAAATTTTGAAGGAAATCCTAATGTCTGTGCCGTATGGAAAGGGGGAGGGGGAGGAAGGTCACTCATATTGAACGGTCATATAGACGTTGTGCCGGCGGGGGACGAAAAAGACTGGGAGATGGACCCTTTTAGCGGCGCAGTTAAGGATGGTAAGCTGTTCGGAAGGGGTTCGACGGATATGAAAGGCGGGACCGTCAGCTTGCTGCTAGCCATTCAAGCATTGATGGAATTGGGTATTTCATTGAGAGGCGATGTGATATTCCAAAGCGTGATAGAAGAGGAAAGCGGTGGTTCAGGGACGCTTTCCGCTGTCATGAGGGGCTATAAAGCAGATGGGGCCATCATCCCGGAGCCAACCAATATGAAGCTTTTCATCAAACAGCAGGGGTCCATGTGGTTCCGTATCAAAGTCAAAGGAAAATCCTCCCACGGAGGGACGCGGTATGAAGGTGTGAATGCCATTGAAAAAGCGGTAAAGGTGGTCGCAGCATTAGGAAAGCTGGAACAAAAAAGGAACGAGAAAATAACCGATCCGTTGTATGAGGGCATCCCGATTCCAATCCCTATCAATATTGGCAAAATCGAGAGTGGATCCTGGCCATCCTCTGTTCCAGACTTGGCCATTATTGAAGGAAGAATGGGAGTCGGACCTTCAGAAAAGATGGAGGATGCGGAAAAAGAACTGGCAGCGTGCATCGATCAAATTTGCCGTGAAGATCGATGGCTGCAGGAGCACCCACTCGAGTTGGAATGGTTTGGTGGAAGATGGCAGCCTGGCGACCTTGATAAAGGGCATCCACTTGTCGAAACTATCCAGCATTCCTACAAATGTGTGTTGGCGAGGCCTCCAAAAATAGAAGCATCCCCATGGGGAACAGATGGAGGGATCTTATCAAAAGGGGCTGACATACCAGTTGTTGTATTTGGTCCAGGAAGGACAGAGGCTGCCCATGATGCAAATGAGTATATTGAAATTGATAAAATATTTGAAGCTGCAGAAATTATCGCATTAACGATCATCGATTGGTGTGGTGCAGAATAATCGCTTAAAGTGACAGCTGTTGGAATGATATTTGAAATAAAGGGTATACATTCTATAGGGCAAAAGACAAGTGAGGATGTAGAAAAATTTGATGAACTTCCTCCCTGATATAATAAACGCAGAATGAAAAATTGCCTGATTGTAGAAATGATAATTTAACGATTACATAAGGAGGAAATCGAAATGAAACAAAACCTTTGGATTAATGGGGAATACTTAGGAACGAAGGAGTATTCCGACCTGCGTGCCCCGTTTGATCAATCGATGATTGCAGCAGTTGCAGCAGCTGACGAAGATCAAGTGAAGCTGGCCATAGATGCTGCTGATAAAGCTTTTTTGGATATGAAGGAAATGCCGGCATTCAAACGAGCTGAGATCTTGGAGAAAGTTGTTCAATTAATTGAAAAGGACCGTAAAGAATGTGCGGAAATCATCGCAAAGGAAGCATCAAAGCCATTGAAGGCTGCATTAGCCGAGGTGGACAGGACAATCATGACCTATAAATTTGCTGCTATCGAGGCAAGGAAAATATATGGGGAAACGATTCCCATGGATGCGGCACCAGGCGGCGAAGGAAGGATGGGATACACGGTCCGGGAGCCGCTTGGGGTAATAGCAGCCATCACCCCGTTTAACTTTCCAATGAACCTGGTAGCACATAAAGTCGGTCCCGCAATTGCTGCAGGTAATTCAGTTGTGTTAAAACCCGCAAGCCAAACTCCACTATCAGCTTATAAGATTGCTGATTATTTCCATCAGGCCGGCTTGCCTGCTGGTGCACTGAACGTAGTGACAGGAAGCGGGAAAAAAATCGGCGGCATGTTGATTTCCGATGACCGGATCAAGATGGTCACGTTCACAGGGAGCCCAAGTGTCGGCAAATGGATAAGGGAAAATGCAGGATTAAAAAGAGTGACATTAGAACTGGGGTCCAATTCAGCTGTCATTATTGATGAAAACACTCATATAGATGATGCAATCCCTCGAATGGTGACCGGCGCATTTACTTTCCAGGGACAAGTATGCATTTCCGTCCAGCGGATCTTCGTTCATCAATCCAAGTATGAGGATTTCGCTGCCAAGTTTGTGGAAGAAACAAAAAATTTAACTCTTGGAAATCCACTCGATGAAAACACGGATGTTGCAGCCATGATTTCTCCCGAAGATGTGAAACGGGCAATGGATTGGATCGAAAGTGCAGCAGACAAAGGAGCGGAAGTGGCATGCGGAGGGAATGTAAAAGATTATATGCTGGAGCCTACAGTATTATTGAATGTTCCGCTGGATGAAAAAGTATCGTGTGAAGAAGTCTTTGCTCCCGTTGTCCATATTAATTCTTTTGAAACTTTCGAAGAAGCCATACAGCTGGTCAATCAATCTCAATACGGGCTGCAGGCAGGGGTCTTTACGAATGATCTCCAATCTGCCTTCAAGGCAGCAAAAGAGCTTCATGTGGGCGGTGTAATCATCAATGACATTCCAACCTTCAGGGTAGATCACATGCCGTATGGGGGAGTGAAGATGAGTGGAATGGGCAGAGAAGGAATTAAATATGCCGTAGAAGAAATGACTGAACTCAAGCTCGTTAGTTTTAAACTATAGGGTGCTTGCAAAGCATCCTTGAACGCCTTGGATGAATCGCAAAGACTATCAGAAATAGACTAAAAGAAATAGATAAGGCTGGCAGCATCCACATGTCCCTTCTTTTCATGAAAATGGCGGGAAGAGTTAGTCGGATGTGCCAGTTTTTTTAGGGAGGGGAAACCGTGCAGCAAAAAAAATCATTATCAAAATCAACATTTTGGGCAAATATTTATGTGGATGAATTAAATAATAGGATAAGAGTCGATGATTTTCGTGGGGAGATAACATCGATAATGAGATGCCTTGAGGAAGAATTCTCATCACCGAAATTTGAAAAGTTCATTATGAAAGCAAGGATGGAAAACCTGAATGAATTGATATCGGCTGGTTTCACATTGGAAGCTGTGATTGATCGCTACTTTAATGGAAGCAACGCATATTTAATGGCGAAGTACAGGGGCGATGATCGAAGGAACAGTAAGAATTGGGTGAAGGAAGAATACATTCTGGAACAAGTATTAAAAGAAGAAAGGCAATTTGGATTTCACTCAGAAAAACCTGGAATCACGATGAGGATGGCCGAAAAGGTGGATGCCCCCCTTCTTGCCAGCCTTTATAGAAAAGTTTTTGCCGTCTATCCAGTACCAATCCATGAAGCCAGCTACATCAGTAAGTCGATGGATGAAGGTTCAATCTTCTATTGTATTGAAAAAGATGGCCAGATTATTAGCGCTGCCTCAGCTGAGATCAGTATGATCAATCATAATGCGGAATTGACGGATTGTGCGACGCTTCCAGATTTTCGAAAAGGAGGGCTGATGAAGGATTTATTATTGGCCTTGGAGGAAGAACTTAGGAAGAGGCGCATTTTTTGCTGCTATACAATAGCAAGGTCATTGTCATTTGGAATGAACATGGCTTTTTATCAGCTTGGTTACGAATACCGTGGGCGATTGGTCAATAATTGTTACATTTATGATAAGCTTGAAGATATGAATGTATGGGTAAAAGATTTAAGCACTGCCGAAAAATCGGCACTAACATGACAGAATTTCAGCACTTGCTCATAAAAATAATACAAGGGGGGGGCAGGTGAAAGGAATGAACTCTGATTGGCAATCTATTTTTCAAACCATCATTAATCAATTGGATGAAGGGATACACGTCGTGGATCTGGAAGGAAGAACCGTGCTCTATAATGAGGCAGCAGCCAACCATGATGGCATGCAGGTGGGCGAATTGGCTGGTGCACATATATTGGAAGCCTTTCCTTCGTTGACAGTTGATACAAGTACCCTCCTTCATGTCATTGAAACAGGAAAAACCTTAAAGGATGTTCCGCAGTCCTATGTCAATGTCCATGGAAAATGGATTGAAACCGTCAATACAACCTTTCCTCTATACCATGAAGGCAAGATGGTCGGAGCAGCTGAAATCGCGAAAGACTTTTCCAAACTGAGGAGAATGTCAGAGCAATTGATAGAGCTTCAAGATATTGCGAAACAAAAAAGAAAGAACAAAGAAGAAAACAGCTCCATCAAATACAACTTCCCGGATATAAAAACCATTGACCCGTATTTAATGAAGCAGATACAGCTTGCTAAAAAATCAGCACTATCCGATTCTCCTGTTTTTGTATACGGCGAGAGCGGTGTAGGCAAGGAATTATTTGTCCAGTCGATACATGCCGCGTCATTACGTTCACAGCAGCCCTTCATTGCTCAAAATTGTGCATCGCTCCCTGAAAGTTTATTGGACAGTATATTATTCGGAACTTCGAAAGGCAGCTATACCGGTGCGATTGACCGACCTGGATTATTTGAAGTTGCGAGCGGAGGTACATTGTTTCTGGATGAGCTGCATGCGATGCCATTAGAGCTTCAAGCAAAGCTCCTTAGAGTATTGGAAGAAAAGGAGATACGAAGAATAGGCTCGACCAAATCCATCCCAGTAGATGTTCGCATCATAGCTGCAATGAATTTGGACCCACAGATGGCCATGGAAAAAAAACAACTCCGTCCGGATCTGTTTTACCGCTTGAATGTATTTTCATTTTATTTGCCTCCACTGCGCAAAAGGATCAAGGATATCCATTTGTTGACGAATCATTTTATTGATCATTTTAATGACTTATTAAAGAAGCGTATTGAAGGGCTCGACCCACATTTGCGAATGTTTTTTGAAGAATATCCATGGAATGGGAATGTCAGGGAATTAAAGCATACGATTGAATTCATGATGAACTTCGTGGACGTCGGGAAACTATCCATCGAAGACCTTCCTCCTACCATGATCCATCTTTCAGAACAACATCCCCTCCCTGATCAAAGTATGCCTTCCTTGAAGGATTATTTGGTTCTAAAGGAAAAACAATTTATTGAAAAAGCGCTTAGGAAAGGAAAAGGAAATGTCTCAAAAGCAGCCTCACTGCTTTCCATCCCAAGACAGACATTGCAATATAAAATAAAAAAATATTCGATTGCCGATGACAACTGTTGAAAAATAAGCAGTCTAGACATCCTATAATAGGAATTCAGAAAATATCTCTTATTTTAGACAATTTTCTAATTGATTTCTTAAAATATGGTTTGTGAATAAACCTGTTACCCGTTCCTTTCCGCGGGGAGGGATGGGAGCCTCTTCGGCTTCGCCTGCGGAAAGCGTCCGCACGCACTGGAAATCAGTCAAAGTACAATCATAAGAGAAAAATTCAATCTTATTCAAATTGTAAAAAAGTTACTGCTGAAAATTCGGCAGTTTTTTTATGTTTTATGACAACACCAAACCGGTAAATTCTTCATAGCCTAGTAATATACAAGTAATTATTATGTTGGCACGATTATTGCATATAGAAGATAAGGCTTATTTTTATTGGAGGGTTGTTCATGAAACATGATTTATACAAACCTAAAAGACATTGGAAGGACATTGAATTATGGAAGGATGTAACGGATGAAAAATGGAACGATTGGCTATGGCAGTTGACCAACACGATCCGGACGTTGGATGACCTTAAAAAGGTGATAAACCTGACTCCAGAAGAAGAAGAAGGCGTAAAAATTTCCACGAAGACAATTCCTTTAAATATCACTCCCTACTATGCATCATTAATGGATCCAGATGATCCCAGATGCCCAATCCGAATGCAGTCAGTTCCTATCTCCAGTGAACTTCATAAAACCAAGTATGATTTAGAGGATCCTCTTCACGAGGATGAAGATTCTCCTGTCCCGGGCCTGACACATCGTTATCCAGACCGTGTGCTGTTCTTGGTCACCAATCAATGCTCCATGTACTGCCGGTATTGCACTCGGCGAAGATTCTCCGGCCAAATCGGAATGGGGGTCCCCAAAAAACAACTTGATGCTGCGATAAATTATATTAGAGAAACGCCTCAAGTCAGGGATGTCCTCATCTCCGGAGGCGATGGCTTATTAATCAATGATCAAATATTGGAGTATGTACTGAAAAATCTAAGGGAAATCGACCACGTTGAAATTATCCGGATCGGGACGAGGGCCCCGGTCGTATTCCCGCAGAGGATAACGGAAAACCTTTGCAGCATCCTGAAAAAATATCACCCGATTTGGTTGAATACCCACTTCAATACTTCCATCGAGATTACAGAAGAATCCAAGAAGGCATGTGAAATGCTGGCCAACTCTGGTGTGCCGGTTGGAAATCAAGCTGTAATCCTGGCAGGCATTAATGACAGCGTGGCCATCATGAAAAAATTAATGCATGATTTAGTCAAAATCCGTGTCAGACCGTACTACATTTATCAATGTGATTTATCGGAAGGGATTGGTCATTTCCGTGCACCAGTCGCTAAGGGGCTGGAGATCATTGAAGGGCTGCGCGGACATACCTCCGGCTATGCAGTTCCAACCTTTGTAGTGGATGCACCCGGAGGCGGAGGGAAAATCTCATTACAGCCGAATTATCTGCTTTCCCAAAGTGCCGACAAGGTTGTCATCCGAAACTTTGAAGGTGTGATCACGACATATCCAGAGCCTGAAAGCTACACTCCAGGAAGGGCAGATGACTATTTTAGAAGTGTGTATCCGACGATGGATGAATATTCTTCCAACACAGGAATTGCCGGCTTGATGAACGATACGGCAATGAATTTGGTTCCAGATGGAATTAATCGGATCAATCGAAGGAATGCATACAAAGAAAATCCGGACCATGCCTCGTTGAAGGACTTTAGGGATAAGCGAGATCAATTGAAGGAAAAAAAATATCAAGCACAGCTCTCAAAATCCAGCCAAAAGGAACAGGCGCAAAATGAGTAAGCCAGAAAAGAATAGATGCGATTGGTGCGGAGGTGATTCCGTTTCCATTGAAAAAAAGTCGGTTTATTGGGAACTTCCAGAGGGTACGAGAGCAATTGAAATTACAGGAACCCCCACTGTTTGCTGTACTTCCTGCAGCATGGAATATCAAAAGGAAACAATGGTAAAGGAAATAGAGGATCAGCTGTTCTTGATCGATCGGACGAAATTAGCGTCTGTCTTAACTTTTGAGGATCTTATGAGCATGCCTAGGCTATTGAAAAGAAATTATTTTGACTTTTCATGATGTCTGCCTTTACGGATGACCGTTCATCAGGTATAGTTTACTATAAATTATCGGACTTTATATTAGGCAGGCGTTCTAACATGAATAAATCCTTTTATCATTTCTTATTAAAATACAGGCATCCTGAGCCAAAGGATTCGATTTCAAAATTTGCAAATGATGCGTATGATGATCATGGGTTTCCAAAAAATTCAGATGATTATCATGAACTGAGCTCTTATCTCGAATTGAATGGGCAGTATCTGGAGTCCATGGCCATTTTTGACGACGCATGGGATGATTACTTGATTTCAGAAAATAAAAAATAACGTACCCCGCAGCCTCTCAATCGATTCATTTCTGTTGAAAAGGCTGAGGGGTATTTCTTTTACTTCCATGTAATTTTGTAAAAATCAGCTATTCAAGTAAGCGTTCGATTCATTCTTGCATATACTAATAAAAATATCTTTATGTAGGTACCATAAAGGGGACGGGAGGAAATGGATAAGAGTCAGACACCTAAGTTTCAAATTGGGGATACCATCGTGGTCACATTATATGGAACTGTAGGCAAGGTAACCAATATTAAAGAGTTGGATGATCAATTTTTATATGAAGTAAATTATAATGAAGGTTTATTTACAGAGCAAAGCCTCATTTTATTATCAGACTACGAAGGAAGCCTTGTGGATTCAGAACAGATTGATATTGAGTATAAATTCTTTTTTGGAGATTTGGTTCAAGTTAAAGGCTATGGAAATGATTTATTTAAAGTTGTTGGATTCAGGACAGAAATCTGGAGGTACAAGGAAGATGCCTGGGAAGATATTATCTATGAATTGACCAGGCTGATTGATGGGGAATGGCTGGAAGCAGATGAAGATGAACTCATTTTGATTGCGGATTCCGAGCATGCAGAAACGGTGGTTAAAAAGTATGGGTGGGTGTACCCACAAAAGAAGACAAAACTACTTCCGCAGCCAGCCAATAAGCATCAGGATAATGTTGATCGATTGTTAGATACATTTAATGATTATCAAATCTTATATGCCATGTTTTCTGATCCCATTTATAAGAAGAAGCAGAAAAACATCTTGCAGCAATTGATGAATCTTTCCAAAATCCTCAATGAAGAGAAAGAAAAACACTGAAAAAGTAAAAGAAAATGGGGATCGCCAGGAAAACAAAAGACTTAAACAGATAGGATGAAAATTTTTCAAAGGATTTAATGACCATGCCATTTGGGTTATCGATATCCATGATTAGTCGAGAGAAAGTTTTCATTTGTTTTCCTCCATTTAATAAGTTTGATACATCATATGCTTGTCCACCATATAAATGACTGTTTTTTTTGCATAACCATGGAAGCTTGAACATACATTTTATAGAAACTTGTCAATTTTCATGTTAGAAAAATAGGGGGCGATATGATGCGTGAAATAGAGGTATATATTGATACAGAAGAAATTGCCGAATTCTTTTTGCAGCAATTGATCAAGAGAGGCTATGTACCTACAGAGGAAGAATTAGAGGAAATCGCAGATATTACCTTCGATTATTTGATTGAGAAGTGCATAATTGATGAAGAGGATGAAGAAATGGATTGATAGATGTTTGGAAAAGAGGTGGAATCCTTCAATAGGGCCGCCTCTTTTTACATGTATAGAGATAATCCCACGTTGGGCGACTCAAGGGCAATCGACAAAAATAGTGATTATATGACGAAGGAATCGACAAAAGTAAATTTGAATATTACATATATGGACAAATCTTTTTATCGGAGGTGAACGTGAATGGCGTTGTTGGAAAAATGGAAAACAACTAAAATGCTTGAAAGAAAAATGGATATGACCATTTTTCAAACGCCTAGATACGGGGAAGAAAAAGGGTATCAACAAGTTTTTCGGCTGACACTTTCAGGCAAAACACATGAAGAAGCGTTGGAAAAGCTGTTTAAGACATTCAATGTACCTGATTTGATGCCATCCAATTATGAAGGAAGATTTGTTGCGACAGGGGATATTGTCTTTATCGATGAAGATAGAAGAGGGCATTACTATTATCAATTAAAGTCGGGCGGATGGGTACCGATCAATCGCGTACATGTAAGGTGAAATTAATTAAAGAGGCTGGCCCAATCATCTGACAATGAAAGGGCCGCCTCTTTTGCCATTCTATAAATTGTTCCCAGGTCCATTTTTTCTTTTAAGTGATGTGTTCTCTTTAGCATGGGCCTCATGTTCGGCGACGATTTGTTCTGATGGAATATGATTGTTCTTTTTCGGTGCATTGACCCGGTTTCTATGCTTTTTTCCCATTATGATGACCCCCTATCTTTTTTCTCGATCACTCTTCGAAGAATTGGGTTTTGTCTTTTGCTTTGTTGATGGATTTGTTTCATTGGCGTGCTGAACAGCCTGTTCTAACTTTTTGCTCATGTTTTTTGCCATAGTTTACTCTCCTTGCTTTGAAAATGTTTGAATGGGCATTTCTATTTTATCGTGCCCGTATCTGCTTTTTGCTACTCATGCTCCATAGGACATTGCATCTATTCTTAAAAAGGCTTACAATAGTCGTGCTGAAATAATTCAGAGGAGGAAATAGAAATGAGTATACATATTGGTGCAAAAGAAAATGAAATTGCAGAAACGGTCCTATTGCCAGGTGACCCACTGCGTGCAAAATATATTGCAGAAAATTTCCTGGAAGATGCGGTTTGCTATAATGAAGTTCGAAACATGTTCGGATATACAGGCACATACAAAGGCCACCGAATTTCCGTTCAAGGCACGGGGATGGGAGTCCCTTCCATTTCTATATATATCAATGAACTGATGCAAAGCTATAATGTCCAAAACCTGATCCGTGTAGGGACATGCGGAGCCATTCAAAAAGATGTTAAAGTAAGGGATGTCATCCTTGCCATGACATCCTCGACAGATTCCCAAATGAATAGGCTAACATTTAACGGAATTGACTATTCCCCAACAGCAAACTTCGATTTATTGAAGCGGGCTTACGATGCGGGGATAGAAAAGGGATTAAACCTAAAAGTAGGGAATGTATTTACAGCAGATATGTTCTACAACGATAATGCAGAACATGAAAAATGGGCGCAATATGGAATCCTGGCACTCGAAATGGAAACTTCCGCCCTTTATACTTTGGCTGCAAAGTATGGAAGAAATGCACTTTCCGTTTTGACTGTAAGCGACCACATCCTAACTGGTGAAGAAACCTCCGCAGAGGAACGCCAAACAACTTTCAATGATATGATTGAAGTCGCATTGGAAGCAGCGATCAAAAATAAATAAATCATCAAAGGCTGCCAGATGAGGCAGCCTTTAGTTTGTATGAAAAGGCGGCTCATGGCAGAAATATCGACTAAAATTAAGAACAACGTCAGGCTTTCATTTTTTGGACAGCGTGGTATGATGGAAGAGTTGAATATTGAGTAGAAAAGGTGAAATTATGAAACGTTTTTTGATTGTAGCATCAGCAGTTGTCCTATTGAGCGGGTGCAGCATCCCATTCATTGATAAAATGAAAATTGACGACTCAACAGAGCATAAAGACAGCGCCCCTGCAGAAAATGGGGAGAATCAGAATCAATCAAATCAACAGGCGGATGAAAGCAGCGGCGGGCAAAGTAATGGAGAATCCGGCCCTACATTACAAGCCGCTTATTTTAATCAAATCAAGGAAGTTAACGGGCAAAAAGTCATTCAAAACCCGTCCAATATCTTGGCTTTAGTGAATAAAGAATTTGCACTGCCATCAACCTATGCACCCGCTGATTTAGTAAGGCCTAAGGTTGCTTTTGCATTTGGTGATCAGGACATTGAAAAAAGCTACATGAGGGAGGAAGCTGCCTCGGCTTTGGAAAAAATGTTCGGCGCTGCAAAGAATGATGGAATCATCCTTTATGCCGCTTCAGGTTATCGTTCCTATCAGCGCCAATCTGCTCTTTTACAAGCTGAAATAAAAAATGTCGGGAAAGAAAAAGCGGTACAAGCTGTTGCTACTCCCGGTCAAAGTGAACATCAATCCGGATTGGCCATGGATATTACGAGCAAACAGGAAAAATTCCTGCTGACAGAGCATTTTGAGCAAACGAAGGAAGGGATCTGGCTTCATGATCATGCTCATGAATATGGATTCATCCTTCGATACCCTAAAGGCAAAGAAGGAATAACCGGATACGAATATGAACCTTGGCATTTCAGATATGTCGGGGTAAAAGCTGCAAAAGAAATATTTGAGCATGACTGGACGCTTGAAGAATATTTCCAACAAGTGAAGAAAGTATAAGAGACATTGGGCTGTTCCATATAGTTTTGGAACAGCTTCATTTTTTCATTTCTTAAATGGCTGACTTGTACATAGATATGATATATGGACAAACATTTAGGAGATGGAGAAGATTCGAAAATTCACTCTTTTAACCATAGGAAGTATATTAATTGCAGTCGGGATCAATGCTTTCTTTGTACCTCATCAATTACTTGATGGAGGGATGATTGGCATTGGCCTCATCATTCATTATATATTTCATATCCAGCCGGGGCTGTCGGTCATTGTTTTAAGTATTCCATTGTACATTATAGCTTGGTTTTCGTTTCGGCCATTATTTTTCAATAGCCTTCATGGCATGCTGCTATCATCTTTTTTGATAGATTTTTTTTATCCGATCTCGTTTTGGGTCAAATTACCGATTATCTTCAGCTCAATATTGGGAGGCATTTTCGTTGGATTAGGCATCGGCCTTCTCCTGCGTGCCGAGGCTGCATCGGGCGGAATCGATCTATTGGCGCAAATGGTGGGCAAGACAAAGGGTTGGAATGTGGGGATCATTATATTTGCTTTGGATTCCCTGATCATCATCACAGGTGCATTGGTCATCGGAAAGGATGCATTTTTATTTTCGCTCCTGGCGATAACGACAATCGGCTTTTTTACATCGGTTTTGTCTCTAAAAGAGGGGACGGGACATTCATGACTTTTTTATTCAGTCAAGAACTGTTAAAATTGAGTGGTTGAGGGCAATCGGAATAGATAAAGTGTTCAAAATATATAAAACGTGCTATTCTATACAAAACGATGGTTGCTGATATAACAAGTGATTACAGCATTGTACATAGGAACGAAAGTGGTGAAAGTCTTGGAAAATGAAAAAAATGAGGTTGAATCAAAACATGAGGGAAACTCTGGATTCATCAAAATGAGAAAATTCTCGTTTGTCATGCTGATGTTCTTTCTTGTCTTTGCGACAGCGGGAATCACAACATTTGCATTGGCATTCGGCGATGAAAAGGCAGTGAATGTGGGAGTTCCCGAACGTCCGGAGTTTAAAAAGCTCTACGACACATATGATGAACTAAAGAAAAAGTACTATAAAGACTTAGATCAGGACAAGCTTGTCAATGGTGCAATCAATGGGATGATCGAATCTTTGGACGATCCATATTCCGATTATATGACCCAGGATGAAGCCAATAAGTTTCATGAAAGCATTTCTTCGTCCTTTCAAGGGATAGGTGCTGAAATCCAGGAAAAGAACGGAAACATTACAGTGGTATCTCCAATCAAAGGCTCTCCTGCTGAAAAAGCCGGGATCAAGCCGAATGATGTGATCCTAAAGGTTGACGGCAAAAGCATCCATGGAATGAGCGCAACCGATGCGGTGATGTTGATCCGCGGGAAAAAGGGCACGGATGTCACTTTGACGATTCAAAGACCGGGGACAGAAGATACGACGGATATAAAAATTACGAGAGACAATATTCCAATCAATACTGTCCATGCTGAAATGATGGACAATAAGGTTGCCAAGATCCAGGTTACCAGTTTCTCCGAAAACACCTATAAAGAATTTGTAGATGCCATCAATGAAATGGAAAAGCAAGGAATGAAAGGAATGGTCATCGACTTAAGGCAAAATCCAGGCGGTCTGTTGGATCAAGCGATCAAGATGTCCAATCTATTTGTTCCAGAAGGTAAATTGATTGTTCAAGTAGAGTACAAAAGCGGTAAACGCGATAAATATACGGCAGAAAAAGGAAAGAAAATTGATGTGCCGGTTTCCGTGCTGATTGATGGGGGCAGTGCAAGTGCATCCGAAATTTTCTCCTCGGCATTAAGTCAATCTGCCAATATCCCATTAGTCGGTGAAAAATCATTTGGAAAAGGCACCGTCCAATCTGCAGCGGATTTCCCTGATGGTTCCAACCTTAAGTTTACAGAGGCTAAATGGTTGACGCCGAATGGGGACTGGATCCATAAAAAGGGCATTGTCCCTGATTACCAAGTCAAGCTGCCAAGCTATGCCGACCTGCCATATCTGAATCCTGATAAGGAACTGAAAAAAGACATGGTGTCCAGTGACGTTAAGGCGGCTGAAGAAATGCTGCAGGCAGTGGGGCTTAAACCAGGAAAAGTGGATGGTTATTATGACGATAATACCGCTGCCGCAGTTAAGCAGCTTCAAAAAGCGGATAAACTTGAAGTAACTGGTATCCTCAAGGGTGATACAACCCTGGATCTTATGGATAAAGTACGGGAGAAGCTCATAAATAACGATACCCAAGTGAAAAAAGCTGTAGAAGTCTTACAAGAAAAACTCAAGTGAAAATAATGAGGCTGTCTCGAATGGGCATGATAAATGACCCTATTCGAGACAGCTTTTTCATTTTTCACAAACCGCTATACCGATCGGATAATGTATTCCTTTTCTTTTTGGTTCGATCAAGACACCTTTTTGATAATAAAAATCAGTATTCTTATATCCCTTGAATAAACCCTTGAATTCATCTTCAGTCAACTGGTGGACATGAAAGGGTTCATTGGTTGGCTTGCCTCTTCCAGATCCAAATGGGGTTGATACGATCAGCGTCCCTCCAGGCTTAAGCAAATCATATAAATTATCCATGAATTCATTCTCTTGGGAGACATGCTCAAGCGTTTCGAAACTCATGATGACATCGAATTGACCCAAGGAGGAAGGCAAAGTTGGATCAGTTACATCCCCAGTGATGTACCGGACGGAAGGGTGGTAGTAATGTTGTTTTGCATATTGTATGGTTTCAGGATCAATGTCAACCGCAATGATTTCATCGATCACCTTCTTTTTCGCCTTTGCTGCAATGTTGGAGCCATATCCGGTGCCACAGGCAAAGTCCAGCACCCTACCCTTCGCGTAATGGATGGCAAAGTGATACCTTGCAAGATGTTCCAGCAGCATTCCATTCGTGATTTTCATGTGTTCAGGGATGATCCTCTCACCGGTAAATTCCATAAGTAAGCCTCCTTATTAGCATAAGTGTATTATATCAGAGAAAAATTCTTTTCCATGGGATTCGTCTAAATTTAACGGATACAGTATAATGATACAGAATATTAATTACGAAAGTTTTGGTGGAAGAAATGAAAAAAATTAATGTATATGTCTTATCTGGTTTTTTAGGAAGCGGCAAGACCACGCTGCTTCGTGAATTCATTTCATATGAGAAGAATGCAGGCAGGTTGCCAGCAGTTTTGATGAATGAACTGGGAAGTGTATCGATCGACTCGGATGCAATCGATAAGGGGACCCCATTCACTGAAATGCTGGACGGGTGCATCTGCTGTACGATACAGGAAAAGCTTGAGGCGCAATTACAGGAACTGCTGTTCAACTATTCCTTTGATACACTGATCATTGAAACAACTGGGGCTGCCCATCCTGTGGAGGTTGTGGATTCAATTATGTCCCCGTTGTTTGCAGACCGCTTTGACTTTAAAGGGATCGTTACGATTGTGGATGCCCTGCGATGGAAAAAAAGGGCTGATTTAAGTCCGCAAGTGCTGCATTTGCTTAGAGAACAAATCAAACATGCAAGCCTTATCTTGCTCAATAAGGTGGACTTAATCAACGAAATGGAAAGCGGAACGTTTGTATTCGAAATGCAGCAGCTCAATGCGGAAGCCAAAGTGCTGCTTACAAAGCATTCACAAATCAACTTTGTTGAATTGGATAATCTTGAAAGAATTGAAAACAAAAAATATGAGCCTTCCCAGCTGAACAAAAATTTGTCCCTTCAATCGATGGTTTATACTTTTCATCGGCCCATTGAGTTGGAGGAATTTGAAGACTGGCTGAAATCAATGCCTGATACCATCTTTCGTTTAAAAGGGTACATTTTATTTCAACATTCTTCGCTTCCTTACTCATTCCAATATTCATATGGCATGCCCATCTATTTGAAAGAAGAAATGAAAATGCCGCTTAATTTGGTCATCATTGGCGAGGGATTGAACAAAGACAGGATTCGAAAAGAATTAGGGGCACTCGAAAAGTGAAAAAACGGAAAAATAGCTTGACGTAGAGGGTGAACAGTAATATTATTTAATAGTTCACTTGGTTAAGTATTTTTTAGCCATTGGGAAAGGTTGATTAATTTGAATGAAGATAAATTGTTTGAACTGGAGACCCTGTTTCGAACAGTATTTAGGCAAATGAGGAATGAACTAAGGAGTTTGATGGGCGAGTATTTAAGCACAAATGAATTCATCGTCCTTAAGAATATTGATGATGGCACCGTGAAAGCCTCAGATCTTTCGAAAGCCTTGAATGTGTCAGCAAGTCACATTACTACAATCACGGATTCGCTTTTTGAAAAGGATTTGATATCGCGTCAACGATCCAGCAGCGATAGACGAGTTGTGTTTCTCATACTAACTTCATTGGGAAAAGAATTAATCGTCAAAATCGAAAAACGTAAATCCGAATATTTTAAAAATCGATTCGATGTCCTTTCAGAAATGGAAGTTGAACAATTTATCACTTTGTTTAAAAAAATGGATGCATCAAAACATGGCCATGATTAGTGGCCGTTTTTTCGGAATAATACTTCACAATGTTAACTTTTAGAGATGCTAAATATTAAGGGGGAACAACTACTTGGAACATCTTGAACAGCGAAAAAAGGTTTTTATCATGCTTGCCATCATGTCAGCTATGCTTTTTGCTGCATTAAACCAGACAATTGTCGGAACCGCATTGCCGAGAATCATAGCAGATCTCGGTGGTATGAAGTTTTACAGCTGGGTTTTTACCATTTATATGCTGACCAGCTCGATTACGGCAGTGTTAGTGGGGAAATTGTCTGACATTTACGGACGTAAGCCATTCATTCTTATTGGTATAGGAATTTTTACGATAGGTTCATTTTTATCAGGTTTCTCAAACACAATCATTCAACTGATTGTATTCCGTGGAATTCAGGGGTTTGGAGCAGGAATGATCATGTCAACCGCCTTTGCATCCATTGGGGATTTATTTGCGCCAAGGGAACGTGGAAGATGGCAAGGTTTAATGAGTGCAGTATTTGGCTTGGCAAGTGTATTTGGGCCAACACTCGGCGGATATATTGTCGACAATGCTGATTGGCATTGGGTATTCTGGGTATTCCTCCCATTTGGTGCGGTTGCACTCATCATGATCTGGACGCTTTTCCCTTCCCAAGCGAAAAAAGGGAACAGTTCGATCGATTATTTCGGTTCATTGATGCTTTCCTTGACAATCATTCCATTGTTGCTTGCATTTACTTGGGGCGGGAAAGATTATGAATGGGCTTCTGTACAAATCATAGGATTATTTGCAGGGACAATAATTGCATTAATTTTATTTATTATTATTGAAAATAAAGCAAGTAACCCGGTCCTGCCATTGGCATTATTCAAAAACAATATTTTCTCCCTTTCAAATTTGATCGGCTTCCTATTGGGAGCTGGTATGTTCGGTGCCATTATGTACATGCCGATGTTCGTTCAAGGGGTGATCGGCACCTCGGCAACGAAGTCTGGGCTTGTCATGATGCCGATGACTTTAAGTATGGTAGTGGCGAGTGCCATTGGCGGGCAATTGATCACCAAGACAGGAAAGTATAAAATCATTGCTTTGGCTGGTTTACTGATCATGGGCAGTGGATTATTCCTTTTATCAGAGATGAGCGCTGATACTTCCAATTATAGAGCGGTCATGAATATGATTACAGTCGGAATTGGACTTGGCTTAAGCTTCCCTGTATTTACTTTGACGATCCAAAATGCGGTCGAGCATAAGCATCTTGGTGTTGCTACGGCATCAGCTCAATTGTTCAGACAAATTGGCGGAACCGTCGGAGTAGCAGTCCTTGGAACTGTCATGAACTCTAAGATGACTGAGAAAATGAAAGAACTTGGTCATCAGGCCCAAGGCGGAACAGATGCAATCCCGCCAGCAATGAAAGCGAAATTAAGTGTTCTGCAGGATCCACAGCTTCTGATGGATCCGGAAAAACTTGAGAAAGCAACTGCTGGCTTCCCTCCTGAAATGAAGCAATTGCTCGAGCACCTGCTTGCGTTCACGAGGGAAGCCTTGAGCTTCGCCTTAACGAATGTGTTCTTCATCGGTGCGTTGATCATTGCAGCTGCATTTTGTTTGACGCTGTTCATGAAGGAGATTCCTTTAAGGCAATCCAATAAAGGTGAAACAATTATAAAGGAAGAAGATAAACCAACCCTTCGATCTCAGACAAGCTGATACAAAACAGCCCCCTCCACTGGTGCCTGGCACCTAAGGAGGGGGCTGTTTTCAAGTTCATTTTATGATTTGCTTTCCCCGAATTTGATGAATGTCCTTTCATCTTCAACCAGTCCGCAAGCGGCGCATTGTATCTTGTTTTCAGGGCCATTATAGGCAAGATGGAAGGGTTCGAGTTCATTGCTTTCATATTGTTGAACCACGTCTCCCGTTTGAGGGTCCATTTTCACTGCTTGAGGAATCTGCTGTATAATATTAAAACGGGTACGGTTTGTCTTGCAGTTCGGGCAACGATATGGTGAAGTCATCCTATCTACCTCCTCATTTTTTATTTAGTGTTTGTTTAATTTCAAAAAATATGTAAAAGGGGCTGTCGCCGTGAATATGAAACAATTGTTGGAAGCCTACCGCAAGCTATGGAACAATCGCTTGCTGGAGCTGCCGGAAGAAAGCAGCTCGTTCATTTTGACTGATGCCATCAAAAGGGATTTGCTCGATGAATCCACACATCCCAGATTGAGAAAAAGCAAAGAGGAAAAATATTACTTCGCAGTGAAAAGGATATTGGAAAGTACCATATCCTCTGAATTTCAACTGGAATTAATCAAGCTTCACACTGATATTCTTGAAGAAATGAGGAAATGAATATAAATAATCACTTTGTTTACAAAATATGTAAGATCAGTGGAAATAAATAGGCCAAAAGGCTGAAACAAACCGTTACTTTTGTAACATATACGTAAAAAAAGAAATAAAACTTGACCTAAGAAAAACGTGTCAAATATAATTTTACGTTAAATTTTGGAGCGGAATCTTCAATTTAACATTTGATGAAATGAAAGTAAATCAACTGGTCTATTCTACAAACCTTGAAATCATAAAGGTTTCTTTTATCCTAGTGAATTGATTGCTATGAAAATGCTATTCTTGGATACTCACAAGCTACTATTTACATATCCTCCCAAGATTATTACGAAAAACCCGTGATATGATTTGAGTGTAGCAAGCAAGGCAACACCAAACACTCAAACATCTAAGGGAGGAATTCAGTTTATGAATAAGAAAGCTTTATTATCAACTGCAGCTTCACTTGCATTATTAGCATCTCCATTAGCAGGTATCGGTAAAGCCGACGCTGCTTCAAATTCTAATTGCCCGCAAGCGCAAGCTCAGAATGTTAAACTCTATCAATTAAAAACAAATAATGTCCAAGAAGCAAATGCTTGGGTTCAAAATATACTATCTAAATATAATGTAAAATATAATTTCCAGCTTCCTGAACAAGTTCAAAAGCAAGTTCAGCAAAAAGCTCAGCAACAGCCGCAAAAACAAGAGCAAGCTCAGCCAGCTCAAGCTGCACCAAAAGCAGAGGCTCCTAAAGCGACTCAAAATACGCCTGCCCCTGCCAAACAGCAGCAATCACAAGCACAGCCTGCTGACACACAGCAAAAAGCAAGTGCGGATCAAAACAGCTCTTTAAGCCAATTTGAACAACAAGTAGTTGACTTAACAAATAAAGAACGTACTCAACGTGGATTATCTCCTTTGAAAGTTGATAAAAACTTGAGCAACATGGCGCGTGAGAAGTCTGCAGATATGCAGCGCAACCATTATTTCGATCACCAAAGCCCAACTTACGGCTCTCCGTTCGATATGATGAAAAAATGGGGAATTGACTACCGTTCTGCAGGTGAAAACATTGCAATGGGTCAACAATCTCCACAGGAAGTTGTTACTGCATGGATGAATTCTCAAGGTCACCGTGAAAATATCCTTAACCCTGACTACACTCACATTGGTGTAGGATATGTTAAGGACGGCAACTATTGGACTCAAGAATTCATCGGAAAATAATTTAGATATCACTCCGCAGTCCCTGCTTTAGCAGGGGCTGTTTTTTTATGGAGAAGACTCGTGGGAATTGTGCTGCATTGTAATGATTGATATTTAATTAGTATGTGCATCAATTGGAGGGCTATTCATTAATGGCTTGAAAATGTAAATTTGTAAAGAGTGTTCACAGTTGCAAATTGATGTGGGATTTTATGATAATATAAAACAAAAAGCATGATTGATGGAGAGGATTCAGTTGATAAGAAGAACAGCACTAATAACCGGGGGAGCAAAGGGAATTGGAAAGATGACTGCGATGGCTTTAGCTGCCAGCGGTGTGAATGTGGCCATTAATTATCGAAACAGCGAGAGGCAGGCAAAGGAATTAGCCGCTTCAATAAATGAACAATATAATGTGAGGGCGGCTTCCTTCAAGGGAGATATTTCAAACCATGAAGATTGCCGCGGTTTAGTGGAAGATATACTCGAAATCTTCCCATCCATTGATATCCTTGTCCATAATGCAGGACCTTATGTGAAGGAGCGGAAATCAGTGGATGAATATGATGTAGATCAATGGCAATATATTATCAACGGAAACTTAAATAGTGTATTTTATTTAACTAAAGAAATCCTCCCAATAATGAGAAAAAGAAATTGGGGAAGAATAATTACATATGGATTTGATCGAGTGGATACTGCTCCCGGATGGATTTACAGATCTGCATTCGCAGCAGCCAAAACCGCTGTTGCTTCCCTGACCAAGACAATCGCATTGGAAGAAGCGGCAAATGGCATCACTGCTAATATGGTATGCCCAGGAGATATCATCGGCGAATGGAAAGAGAAAAGGATCGAGGATGCCCAGGAGACGAACGATCAAACGACTCCTGTTGGAAGACCTGGAACCGGAGATGATGTTGCCCGAGTCATTTCATTCCTATGCGAGGACCAATCCAGCTTCCTCACTGGGAGCGTAATTCCCATTACGGGAGCCAAGGATGTCCTTGGAAAAGTCTTTTACCAGGATTAATTTAAATTGTTAATTTCATGAAAATATCTTTACAACCATTATTCTCAAGAGTAAAATGATTTTCGAATCGTAAAAAACAATGCCGAATCCTTTATGGAGCGGGGGACCCAACATGTGGTAAGTCAACCACACAGGGGTGAACCATATGGAAGGGCACATTCCAGCCCGAACCCGACAGCTAACCTCGCAGGCGAATTGGATCGAGTCTGATAATAGGCTTCTCAATAAGTGCCTGGCTCATCCTATATATGAAGAATGAGAACATTTTCATGCTTCATATTCTAGGCGGTGCCTGGCACTTTTATTTATGGCAGCCGCATTATTTTAATGGAGAAAGTTAGGTATTGCAAAATGAACTATAACAAATTCATTCGAATGACCCCATCACAGCTCTTATTTACTATTTTCGGCATTTTTATCATACTGGGAGGCTGTCTTTTAAAATTGCCTTTCGCCACTAACGGTCCCCTTCCTTGGGTCGATGCCTTTTTTACTGCAACGTCAGCTATGACCGTAACAGGCTTGGCAACGGTCGATACAGGATCGCATTTCACCCACTTTGGCCAAATCATCATTGCCTTATTGATTCAATTGGGCGGATTAGGGATAATGTCCTTTGCGGTCTTAATATTTATCATGCTCGGCAGGAAAATAGGGATCAAAGAACGGATCATCATCCAACAAGCCTTGAATCAGGTGAATTTGGGAGGCGTAATCAGTCTCGTAAGAAACCTGTTTATTTTCTCCATTTCCATTGAGCTTGCAGCAATGTTTTTTTTGGCATTCAAATGGGTGCCTGAATATGGTTGGAAGCAAGGGATGTTCGATAGTTTCTTCCATGCCATTTCCGCTTTCAATAATGCAGGATTTGCATTATGGCCGGACAGTTTGATAAGGTATGCAAATGATCCGATCATCAATATTGTCATTACCGGCCTCTTTATTATCGGAGGAATTGGATTCACTGTCCTCGTGGATATTTTTAAAAAGAAAAGCTGGTCAAAATTGACGCTTCACTCCAAACTTATGATCACGTCAACATTTGTGATTAATATCTTATCCATGGCCGCCATTTTCCTATTGGAATATTCGAACCCAAAAACACTTGGTCCACTTGGTATGGGAGAAAAACTTTGGACATCCTACTTCCAAGCAGTCACACCAAGGACAGCTGGTTTCAATACACTTGATATCTCCAGCCTGAATGAGTCAACGATCTTTCTATTCTTAATCTTGATGTTCATCGGGGCGGGAAGTGCTTCAACCGGGGGCGGTATCAAATTGACTACATTTTTGGTCATTTGTTTGTCGGTACTGTCATTTTTAAGAGGAAAAGAAGATATACATATTTTTCGAAGGACGATAAAAGCGAGGCTTGTTACAAAGGTTCTAGCGATCACCATGACAAGTATAGCCGTTGTTGTCGTAGCTGTTTTTATCCTGAACATCACTGAAAAGGCACCATTTATATCTGTATTATTTGAAGTCGTTTCTGCATTCGGCACCGTCGGCCTCTCAATCGGACTCACATCAACTTTGTCTTTGATCGGGAAGCTTGTCATTATATCCGTAATGTTCGCCGGTAAACTCGGTCCTTTGACATTGGCCTATTTATTGGCAAAACCGAATAAAGCTAAATACAAATTTCCGGATGAAGATATTATGACTGGTTAAAAAAAACGCCCATTGAGGCGTTTTTTTAGGCTGATTTAGCAAAGATTGTTGCTTTTAAAGAATTTGTTGTAAATGATCCATCATTTTATTTTGATTGGAGTGGCAGGTGTGAGGCTCCGGAGGGGCGGGTCAGGAAAGACTTCGCAGGCGAAGTCGAGGAGAGGTTGGCCAGATGTTGGATTAAGTTCGGCGCATCCGTCTGCCAACATCGAACGACCTCGCTTTGTGTGAGGCCCCTCGGAAAGCGAGCATCCTGCCGTGGAAATCAACTTTTTCCAACCATAGATGAATAGCAACAAACTTTACGAATAGAGCCTTTTAAAATAAAAGGTTATTTTGAAGTAAATGACGAATTGATAAGGATAGTCTGTTATGGTATTTGCTTGATTGTCTGAAGCCGATTTTGCATAATTATGAGCCTGAAGGAAAGTGTGACCGCACCCGCAGCCAGTCCGATGATCAAGCCAAGCCAATAGCCGTAGGGGCCTAATCCTGTATGGTTCGCCAGCAGCCATCCGCTTGGCAAACCAATCACCCAATAGGATACTAGCGCCATGACAAACGTGATGTTCACATCCTTGTACCCTCTTAAAGAGCCTTGTACAGGTGCTTGGATTGCGTCGGAAAGCTGAAAGAAAACAGCATACATCAAAAAATTTCCAATCAAAGATATAACCTTGGGATCATTGCTGTAAATTGAACCAATGGAATGCCTGCATACAAATAAAACCACACCACATAAAATAGCCAAAAAAATGGCTGTCCCAACACCAAGCCAGCTATAAACTTTCGCATCATCATATCGTTTTGCTCCAGCTTCAAGACCGACAACTATGGTCAAGCCCATTGAAATGCTCAAAGGAATCATATAGAGAAATGAAGCAAAATTCAGTGCTGCTTGATGCGCGGCGATGACTGTGGTACTAAAATCGCTCATCAGCAAGGTTACAGCAGAAAAAATGCTCGTTTCAAAAAATATCGAGAGTCCGATTGGAATTCCAATCTTAAAGATTTCCTTCCATTTTTTTAATGAGACTGGAATGACCCGTGCGAAAATTCCATACTCCGCAAATGGTTTCCTAAAATGGATGATCACGGCGGCAATCACCATGATGAGCCAATAAGTAATGGCTGATGCATAACCTGCTCCTGCACCTCCGAATGCCGGAATCCCGAACTTTCCAAATATAAGCAAATAATTAAAGACAACATTGATGGGCAGAGAAAGAAGAGTGATATACATGGACACTCTTGTCATACCAAGGGCATCAATGTATGACCTCAGCACGTTATATATGAATAATGGGATCATCCCTAGCGATAATGCAAGCAGATAATGAAATGCGATGGAACGGACATGCTTTTCAAGGCCCATGTGAGAAAGGATGGGTTTGATGACCATGCTGCCGATGGCAATGACGAGGATCGCCATTGCGGCTGCTACATAGATTCCCTGAACGACTGAAACAGGGACTTTCTTTTTATTTTTTTCCCCTATTAAATGGGCGACAATAGGGGTGATGGAAAGAAGGATTCCACTTAATCCCGTGAAAACAGGGACCCATAGGGATGAACCAATCGCTACTCCGGCCAGGTCCTTTGAAGAGTACTTTCCGGACATCATCGTATCAAAGAAATTCATTGAAAACATGGCCAATTGAGTAATCAAGATCGGATATAGAATAAAAAAGAACTGTTTCATTTTTTGTCTGGTGCTGAAAGTCTGCTCCATGTGATGTACCCTCTATTTCTTAGAAATTTCGATTAACGAATGAATTATATCATAGAATAGAGTGCGTGGCTTCGGAAAAACAGCACATTAAAAATTTCAATAGTGGCATAAGTTTTCTATAATTTTGTACATATCATGATAAAATGGGTGATTTTGAAGTGAAAAGTCGTGAATGGATTTATCGATTTTTTGTTTTATGGTATGGGGCAGGTGTCATTTTAGTTGCATTGGATCTATTGCCGCCAACGCTCGAATGGGCGAATTCGGTCTTTTTGATTTTGGCAGGGCTCATCAGTATATTCTTTGCCATTGAAAAATTCGGAAAAAAAATGGGGCTATTTTTATCTTTATTCATTTTTGCCGCATCAATGTTTGCCGAATCACTTGGCGTCCACACCGGATTCCCATTCGGCCACTATTCATATGAACAGGATTTTGGGGTCCGCATTATGGGGGTGCCCGCAACCATTGGTTTCGCCTGGATTTTTATCATCTTTTCAGGCTTATCGATGTTTGGTTGGCTGCTTGATAAAAAATCCTTCACATATCGGCTTCTTTATATGGCAGCATCATCGATATCGGCAGTTTTGATAGACATGGTCATTGATCCCGTGGCCTTTAACGTGAAACAGTATTGGATTTGGAAGGAATCCGGGCTTTATTATGGAATTCCTGTGCAAAATTTTTTAGGTTGGTTCTTTGTTTCTTTCATTATCCAAACTGGTATCTCTTACGCAGAAAGCAGCTCCATGCCCGATGGAGCACTTAAGCTTGTATGGGAAAATCGTTTGAAAAGGGTGTATGCGATGGTCTTACTGATGTTCATCCTGACCGCAGTCATTGCGCAGCTTTATGCAGCTGCGATAGTTGGGGCGGCGGGATTGATCCTTTTACGGCTCATCATAGGGAGGTCGGATCGGTTTGATTACACCAAGGAAAAATTCCCGGTTTGAATGGTTATTGAAAAAATTTGTCCATTTTCAGCTGAAAAAGCATTTTTATCGGATTTGGCTTATCGATCTTCGAAAAAAACCATCTTCGCTGAAGGGGAAGATGTATCTTGCCAATCATTCATCCTGGTGGGATGGATTGATTGTGTTTTATTTGAATCAGGTCGTTATTAAAGAAGATAGCTATGCAATGATGAGTCAGGAGGGAATGGAGCGTTTTCCATTCTTTCGAAAAATCGGAGCGTTTTCAGTAAACTCGAAATCACCAAAAGCCATCCATAAATCACTGAAGTTTGCTATGGCGCTTTTAGAAGCCGGAAGAAGCGTGTGGATCTTTCCACAGGGGGAGGAAGAGCATTTGGAAAAAAGGCCGCTTTCTATTAAAAATGGAACCCCCTACATCGTTAAACGTGTAAAGAATATTGATATTATCCCCGTTGCCCTATATTATACTTACCGCCATGATCAGAGGCCGGAATTATTCATAAGGATTGGATCAGAACGGAGCGGGGAAAGGCAAATGGAGAGAGAGGATATACAGAAAGAGCTGACTAAGGAGTTGGATGTTTTGAAAGCTGATGTCATCGATGAAAAGTTGGTGCATTTTTCGTGCCTTTTGACTGGAAGGACGACCATCAGCGAAAAAATGGAATGGTTGAAAGGCAGGTCATTATGATGATCTGGTACATTGGAATATTAACTGGATTTCTCTTCATCACGCTGTTAAATATCGTGACGATGCCGAAGCTGAACAGGATGGATGAAAGTCAGGAACTTGTTTCAGTGCTAGTGCCATTAAGAAACGAAGAACGTAATGTAGCCGGTCTGATTGAATCTCTAAAAAAAATATCATATAAACAAATTGAAATCATATTGATGGATGATCAGTCATCAGATGAAACCCATTCACTATTGCATAAGTCAATTGAAGAAGATGCGAGATTCACCGTTATGAAAGGAAAGCATCTGGAAAGGGGATGGATAGGAAAGGTTCATGCATGTCAACAGCTGTCAAAGCAAGCAGCTGGAAGGTACCTTTTATTCCTTGATGCCGATGTCAGGGTCGAGGCTGATATCGTACAGAAATCCATCTTTTTGCTCAAGAAATTTGATTCGAATTTATTGACTGGATTTGCTCGTTTTCCTGTTAGTCCTTTTTTAGCCAAGCTATTGGTGCCGATGCAGCATTTTTTTGTGTTTTTTCATTTACCGAACGTTATTTCCAATTATACATGCAAGCCGTCTTTCACGGCTGCACATGGGGGATTCCTCTTTTTTGAGAGAGGTGCATACGACGCCATCGCAGGACACGCTTCTGTAAAAAATTCGCTATTGGATGATGTCCATATTGCCAGAGCAATGAAAAAACGGGGGTTCAAGGTCACAATTGCAAACATCACTGAATCAGTGACCTGTCACATGTACCATTCCAATCGGGAAGTTTGGAACGGTTTTCTCAAAAATATTTATATTGGATTAGGAAGATCACCATCCTTGGTTCTCTTCATTTCATTGTTTTATGGGATATTTTATTTCCTTCCTCTCCCGCTGGCATTTGGAGGACTGGTTTATGGAACTTGGATGTGGCTTGTCCCGCTGTTATTGGTCAGCCTGCAAACCATATGCATCGATTTGGCCGCTAGGCAGGAAAAAAGCCATTTTTTACTCATCACGATTGCAGTTCCTGTTTTCATTTCATTGATGTTTTCTTCCATGCTAAAGAGTATAAAAGGGCAAGGGTATGAATGGAAAGGAAGGATATATAAGTGAAGAGAATTGTCATTATCGGCGCTGGACTTGGAGGATTATCGGCTGGAATAACCCTTGCTGCCAAAGGATTTGAAGTGATGATATTCGAACAAAATGATCATGCAGGCGGAAAAATGATGCCAGTGCGCATGAAAGAGTTTCATTTTGATTTCGGGCCGAATACTATCACCATGCCGGAAGTTTTTCAAAATGTCCTTAAAGAAGCAGGTGAAAATCCAGATGAATATTTCAAGTTCGTGAAATTAGAAACACACACCCGGAATTTTTTTCACGATGAGACGGTCTTTGATCAATCCGTTGATCCCGAATATATGATTGAGCAGCTGCAAACCATAGACCCTTTCGGAGCCAGGAATTATCATCTTTATTTAAAGGAAGTCGAAAGGTTATTTAAATTGGGGAATAACGCCTTCTTTTATCGGACTTTTTCATCCTTCAAAGACTATTTATCCCCATCATTAGCGGCTTCATTTATGAGAGTCAGACCCTTTGAGACAATGAATCATTTCCACTCGCGTTATTTCCGGCACGATCATGTGCTAAAGGTTTTTAATAGGTACGCAACGTACATTGGATCTTCCCCATATGCCTGTCCCGCCACTTTTGCTTTAATCGGCCATCTGGAAATGAATGATGGTGTTTATTATACGTTGGGAGGAAACACACAAATCGCTGCTGGCTTCTTGAAAGCGTTCAAAAAATTGGGAGGGAAAATCCATTTTGGGACAAAAATTAAAGAAGTAATCGTGGAGAAGCAAAAGGTGAAAGGAGTCATTTTGGAGAATGATGATGAAGTACTTGCAGATATCGTTATTTCCAATGGTGATTTCATCACTTCTACCATGGATTTGATACCTGAGGGAAAACGTCCGTCGGCACCAAACGAAAAATTGAAAAAATACGATCCTTCCATTTCTGCTTTTGTTGTGCTGGCCGGGTTAAAAGAAAGAGCAGCCTCATTGCTGCATCATCAAGTATACTTTGCTGAGAACTATCAAAAAGAATTTCATGAAATATTTCAAAAGAAGCAATTGCCTTCAGACCCCACCATCTATGTCAGCCACTCGGCAACATCGGATCCTGCTGTTACAAAGGGAAGCAACTTGTTTATTTTGGTGAATGCGCCTGCCAAAGAAATGCAAAACAATGAAGAGATTGAAGCATATAAAAAGAAAATCTATGATAAGCTGGAAAAGTCAGGAGTGCCCATACGAAAATCGCTGGATTGTGAAATGATTTTTACTCCTTCCACCATTCAAGGCAAATTTTCTGCCTATCGCGGGGCATTGTATGGAATCTCTTCTCATAAAAGTAAAGATGCTTTTTTAAGGCCATATAATGCATCTGTTGATATTCATGGGCTTTATTACGTCGGAGGTACGACACACCCAGGAGGAGGGTCTCCCATGGTGACCATCAGCGGACTAAATGTGGCTGCAACTATCTTGAAATCTTACGGTTTGTAAAGGGGATATTATGATCATATCAAAAGAAAACAAGCATTTTATGTTTACCGGGGGAGGATCTGCCGGCCACGTAAGTGTGAACACAGCCCTCATTCCATATTTTCAGCAAAAAGGATGGAAAACCTCATATATAGGATCGAAGGAAGGAATAGAAAAAGAAATCATTTTAGAGAGATTTTCAAATGTACCGTATTTTTCTATATCGAGCGGTAAGCTTCGAAGGTATTTTTCTTGGAAAAATGTTAAAGATCCCTTCCTGGTGGCAAAGGGGATTTTGGAGGCATACCGAATCCTTCAAAAGAATAAGCCTGCGGCCGTCTTTTCTAAAGGGGGGTTCGTTACGGTGCCGGTTGCCATTGCAGCCAAGCTAAGAGGGGTTCCCCTTATCATCCATGAATCCGATTTGACTCCAGGATTGGCCAATAAAATCGCAGCCCCTTTTGCCTCAAGCATATTTACTACATTTCCAGAGACAGCCAAGCTGCTGCCCGGCGACAAGACGACCCATTGCGGGGCAATCGTCAGGAAAGAACTATTCAATGGAAACCCAGATAAAGGATATCGCCTATGTCAATTTGAAAAACATAAGGATGTTTTACTGGTGATGGGAGGGAGCCTGGGAGCAAAACGGATCAACGATGCCGTCAGGAGCGCTCTTCCATCCTTATTGCCCTCATTTAATATCATTCATTTATGCGGAAAAGGCAATATTGACCGTACATTCACGCAAAAAGGGTATGTACAGTTTGAATTTGTCAATAAGGAGCTGCCGGATTTACTGGCAATTACAAGCTTGGTTGTTTCACGTGCAGGCTCTAATTCCATTTTTGAATTTCTTGCTTTGAAAAAGCCGATGCTCTTAATTCCTTTGTCTCGAAAGGCAAGCAGGGGAGATCAGATTGAAAATGCCCAATCATTTGTTCGTCAGGGCTTTGCACAAATGATGGAAGAAGAGGATCTCACGGTGGATAAATTCATTTCCTGCATGAAATCCATCCAGGTCCATAAAGAAAAAATAATTGAAAAGATGGGGGGACTAAATGTTCCTTCCGTTGAAGATATGTATGAGCAAATTATTCGATCTGCCCAAAAGTGATTGTCATATCCGTCCATTGCGTTCATATATTGTATGAACAAGCGATGGAAGGGGAATGGAAATGGCTTATCGGTACTCAAAAGGGTGGTTCATCCAACAATTGAAATCGGTTGGGGTAACAAGACATCCGATTGAAAGGCGAAAACTGGAGCTGTACAAAACATATATTGTAAGGAATCTATATGAAGAAAAATTCGCATTAAAAGAAAAAAAAGACCTTTGAGGGTCTTTTTTTCATCAAGCTTCCATCGCCTGTTCCTGTTCTTCTTGCTGCCGCATGATGTAAAGGGTGAATAGGTCTTTAGGAATTTCATAAAGATCATAGACTTCTTCAACAGCATTCAACTGCTCGTAGACAGATCTTCTCGTTTCGTTGGCATTGATGACATATGGCAGTTTTTCAGCTGCTTTCCTTGAGCGTCCATTGACTTTACGGATACGCATGAAAATGGTCTGGATATCAGTTTCGAAGAAAAGCTCTTTGAAAAATTCATCCTTAGCAATGTTGTTGTATCCTTTCCCGTGGAACGGTTTCCCGATCCATGTTCCCAGAAATCCTGCACCATCCTGGATATCGAACAGGTTGATAGTTCCGATGGGATTTCCCCACTCGTCCAGGATCGTCCTTGAAATTAATTCTCCTTGGTCTTCAGCTTCGATTGTTTGCTTTGTCAAGAAGACAAATTCATCATAGGAATATGCTTTATGGCGAACAAAAGGGAAAACATCAGGGTGCGTCATCAACTCAAACAAAATGTGACATTCTTGTCCGCATATCTCTCGCTTTTTAAGCATGAGAATCCCTCCCGAAGAGAGCAGTCCTGTGGTTGGTAAGGCCCACCCTCGAAATTTTTCATAGACTTCATAAAAAATTTCGGGGTGGGAATCGAACCCACTAGGACCAGCTTGAAGCATTTTGCTGGTGGCGCACCATTTGCCTTCCCTCAATCGCATATTTTATTAAATTTTTAGATATGACATATTAAAATCTATTTCCTCTGTATCATACAAAAAAATCAGCGAAATGGGAATAGGAAATTTGTTAATTTTTCTTGAAGTTTTTCAGCAAAATTTTACAATATTCAACAAGCAATTCAGCTAGTTTTGTTGAAAGACAATTTCCCCATTTACCACAGTCATGACGGGCTTTGACATGAAGTGAAATGGATGCCCGCTCCACAATACGACATCTCCGTCCTTCCCTTTCTCGATGCTGCCGATCTGATCTCCCAAACCTAGGTTTCTGGCAGGCAGAATCGTTATCCCTTCCAGTGCTTTTTGTTCTGAAAGTCCCTCCCGCACAGCAATAGAAGCACATACATTTAAGTATTGAACAGGGGTGTAGGGGTGATCGGTGGTGATGGATACCTCTACACCTCTTTTGGCTAGTTCCTGATAGGTAATCCAGCTCTTGTTCTTTAACTCGACCTTTGATCTTCGAGTGAATGTTGGACCTACGCTCACTTTCAACCCCAGATCCATTAATTCATCCGCAATTAGGTGACCTTCGGTGCAATGCTCAATACGAAAATCCAAATTGAACTCTTGAGCGAATCTGATGGCAGATAAAATATCGTCTGCCCGATGTGCGTGGATCCTCACAGGAATTTCCTTTTTTAATGCACTTACGATGGGAGCGACTCTTAAATCCTCAGGGTTGTCGCAGTATTTGGCCCTATAAAAAGCTTCTCTAAGCATTCCCATGATGCCCATCCGGGTTATCGAGTCATTGTTTCCATTGCTATGGATGCGCTTTGGGTTTTCGCCGAGGGCAATTTTTAAGCCGGCCCGATCCTTGACAAGCATCTTTTGGATGTTTTTCCCGTGTGTCTTGATGACCGAGGTGGTCCCTCCAATGACATTCGCACTACCAGGCATCACATTAACTGCAGTAATGCCATAACGGATGGCATCCTGAAATCCCGGATCCAATGGATAGACCCCGTCAATGGCGCGGATATGTGGCGTCAATGGCTCCACTGTTTCATTGGCATCATTCCCGGCCCATCCTGTACCTTCATCATATAGGCCCAAATGCGTGTGTACATCAATAAAGCCCGGCAATAAATATTTTCCGCTGCAGTCGATTGTTTGGATGTTTTCATGGATCTGCAGGTCTGCACCGATTTGTTCTATCTTGCCGTTTTCGATATAAATATCACCCTTTTCGATTGGGGAGGAAGTGATGGGAAGTATAAAGGCATTTTTTAAAAGCAGCTTATTCATTGAGAATCCTTTCTTGGCTACGATTGAGTATTTTAGTATAGGTATTTGCTGTGGTTTTGCGTGAAGTCATTAAAATATAGACTTATAATCACCTATTTTAGCAAAATGACAGAATTATTTCTTTAATTTATTTAAAAATAAAAATAAGACTGTTTCCTGAAATTTTTGTTTCTTAATTAGCCATTTAAGTGTAATAAATCATTGTGGTTGGTTGGAACGGAAGGTGCGAGACACCTCGAAAATGCATAGCATTTTCTTCGTGCGGTATTAACTCGGGGAAGTCGTTTCAATGTCCACAGGGCTCACCGCCGCCCCTCGGAAAGCGAGCATCCTGCAGCGGAAGCCAATATGAAAAGGTTCAAGAAAAGAGCCGGATTTTTACGCATGAGTGAATTCAAAAAAACTTAAAATTTATCCAGACTCTGCAAGATGATGATGGAAATGCCGAGGATCCAGACATAATAGGAAAACACTTTTAACGATCGTTTCTTTAAAAAATTGATCATGGCAACAATGGCAACATAGCCAAATAGGGATGCTGAAATGGTTCCGACAAGCAGGCTTGTCATCGTAACAGACTCGACATGTCCGGCAAAGAGCTCTTTTCCTTGAAAAACAATTCCCCCTGCGATTGCAGGAATGGAAAGCAGGAAGGAGAAATAAGCAGCTGTTTCGCGATTTAATTTCCTGAAGAGCCCGGCTGCAATCGTCAAGCCGGAACGGGACAAGGCTGGGAATATAGCGGCGGCTTGAAAGCTGCCGATGATAAGAGCGTCCATATAGGAAATATCCTCTAATGATTTTTCACCATGTTTCACGCCGTCAGCCATCCAAAGCATGAGGCCAGTCACTAGGAACTCCCATCCGATTGTCGAACCTGTTTGAGAGATTTTCTCAAAAAAATCTTCGAATAAAAGCCCGATAATCACTGCAGGAATGGTGCCGACGATCATGATCAACGTCAATTTACCGAATGGGTTAAATAGCATTTTTTTCAATACTTCTTTATACACGACTACTACGGCTAATAGGGTGCCGATATGAAGCATCGTATCCAGGAATAAACCTGCTTCATCCAAACCGAATAGATGGCGGCCCAAATACAGATGGCCGGTGCTGGAAATAGGCAGGAATTCGGTTAGCCCCTGAATCAGACCTAAAATCAATGCAGCGAAATTTGACATATTTCCACTCCTTCTTGGACAATCTCATTATTCCTATACCTATTCACAGAGACTGGGAGAAGAACAAAAAATACTATGTATATGGACAAAAAAATGAAACATTTTGCTGGATGTTCCGTATATCAGAATAGAGGCAATAACAAAAACAGCGATTTGTAAAAGGAGAAATGAAAATGGCACCGAAAGAAGACCGATTATTGGCAGCAGGGATATATGTGTTAAGCTTTTTTACTGTGTTTATAGGGCCGCTTGTCATTTGGCTGCTAAAAAAAGATGATTCCCCTTTTGTGGATTATCATGGAAAGGAATACTTTAATTTTTTAATATCGTATGCGATATATTCCATCGTCAGTTCGATTCTCGTATTAATCTTAATTGGCATACTACTGCTTTGGGTATTGGGGATCATGGCATTCATCTTTACAATCATTGCGGCGGTCAGGGCTTATGAAGGACAGGAATATCGAATTCCATTTGTCATAAGGTTCATCAAATAAAAGGGGTGTTTCCCGGCCTTCGGAAAGCAAGCATTCTTCCGGACATCGACCTTGCACAACATTGATGAAAAACAGCAAACTCTACGAAAAAAACCAATAAAAGTCATAGTCCTCAAACTCAGGGGACCTCAGACTGCAGGCAACACGATGGATTTTACGTTGTCTGCAGTTTTTTAATTAAGGGTTTGTTGAACATCATAGTTGTTTTTGCAGAAGTACTCGTAAGTCAAACTATTTATCAAAAATTTGATTTTATGAGAAAATAATATACATATACTGGACGCTGCGAAAAAAAGAAAAATCGATCAGGCTGCAAAAGAAATGAAAGGGTGAACCAAAAGGTGAAGCAAATGGATATTGGCCTCGTTTTGGAAGGCGGAGGAATGAGAGGCGTTTACACAGCGGGTGTTTTGGAATGCTTTCTGGAAAATGATATCGAATTTCCATATGTAATCGGGGTGTCGGCTGGCGCCTGCAATGCAGCCTCCTACTTATCCAAACAAAAAGGTCGTAACAAAAAAGTGAATATTGGATTCGTGAAAGATCCAAGATACATTTCGTGGAGAAACTACCTGATGAAACGCGAGCTTTTCGGAATGGATTATATATTTGATGAAATTCCCAATAGGCTGGTCCCATTCGACTATGAAGCGTTCCATCAAAATAAAGCTGAATTTGTCATCGGGACTACAGATTGCATGAGCGGAGAACCGGTGTATTTACATAAAAAGGATTATGAAAGGAACGTACTCATGGCCATTCGTGCTTCAAGTTCCCTGCCTTTTGTCGCCAATGAGATACAGTTCAAAGGGAGGTTGCTCCTCGATGGAGGGATCAGTGATCCAGTACCATTGAGAAAAGCGCAAGAGGATGGATATTCGAAGAACATCGTCATTTTGACAAGAAATATGGGATATTTGAAAAAACGTTCCAGATTCACTTTCCTTGTTAAAAAGAAATATCCTCAGTACAGTGGATTATTTAAGGCAATGTCGGAAAGGTATAAAAAATATAACGAAATAATGGTACATCTTGCCGAAGAAGAAAAGAAAGGGAATGTCTTGATCATCCGTCCTTTGGAGCCGTTGAAGGTAAGCAGAGTCGAGCGGAATCCTTTAAAGCTGGAAGAGCTTTACAATCAAGGGTTCAATGACGCACAGCTCCAGCTGGAACGGATCAAAAAGTTTCAAAATCACTCAGAGTCAATCCCATCTTAGCCCACAAGCCCCCCGCCTTAGGTGCCTGGCACCTTCAAGGCGCGGGGCTGGATTATTGGGCTGTGTAGCCGCCATCAATGACAACGGCCTGGCCGGTGACACTCTTGGCATTGTCGCTTGCCAAAAATAATGCATAATTGGCTATTTCCTCTACTTGCAGCAGTCTTTTTTGAGGAACAAGTGGATAGATGACCTCCTCTAGAACCTTTTCAACTTCTACATTACGTGTTTTCGCCATGTCATTTAGCTGATTTCTAACAAGCGGGGTATCTACGTACCCAGGGCAAATGGCATTGACAGTGATGCCATGCTCTGCCCCTTCTAATGCTGAAACTTTTGTCAAACCAATGACGCCATGCTTTGCACTGTTGTATGCGGCTTTGCCTGCAAAACCAATTAATCCATTGATCGAAGCCATATTCAGGATCCTCCCGAATTTTTGCTTTTTCATAACTGGAAAAGCATGTTTGGTTGCGATGAAAGGTGCGGTTAGCATGATTTTCAGCAAAAGCTCAAATTTTTCTGTAGGAAACTCTTCTATCGGTGCAATATGCTGAATCCCAGCGTTATTGATAAGGACATTGAGACGGCCGTAATGTTCAACCGTTTCTTCAATTGCTCGTTCAATATCTTCTTCTTTAGTGACATCGCATTTTATCCCAAACACGGTATGGCCATTCTCCTCTAATTGATCGACAGCCTTATGAACTCCTTCCTCATTAATATCAGTAATGCAGACTTTTGCCCCTTTCTTTGCAAATTCTTCTCCGATTTCAAATCCGATTCCACTTGCAGCTCCTGTAATCATGACGACTTTGTCCGTTACCACTATGATCCCACCTTCTTATTTTGCAATTTCCTGCTCATTTCTATAAAAAAAGGGTGTTTTACCTGCAGAAAAGAGCAATTATATTTATTTCCTTACTATTTACCCTGAATTCTATAATTATCACCATCGACAAAAAATCGATTTCAAATCATAAAAGGGTCTGTCCTATCGTATATTGATAAAAAGCGAACAATATTTGAGGGATCGCATGAATATTAAACAACACTATCATACCTGTACAAAAGTCTATATTTCGCAAATCATCCTAATTGCTTTTTTGCTCTCGGGCGGTATCATGTACTTGGAAACCATGAAGGTTCATTTTCTGCTTAAAATCGGAATGATCTGTATGGCCAGTATGATCCTTCTTTTTTTTGTCGGAAAATATATTTATTTCATTCGCCGATATTCATCTGTACAAAGCTGCTTGAGCAAGCCTCGTGCGGATGGAATGGAAGAAACGGAATACGTGATCTTATTTGAACCATCTCCCACATTAAAGCTGAAGCTTTTTGGAAAGGATGGATTGTGCCACTATTATCTAATGGACAAGCACACAAAGTGGTGGTCATGGTTATTCCCGCCTCCGCTCCAAGCATGGTGCAGAGCATCCTATCTGGTGAAGAAAAGGGATGGGCAGGACGTTTCTGAAATTCATGTGAATCCAAGGAAGTTGGAAATCATGACAATCGTAAATAGACTGAAAACCGAAATGCATTGCATCGAAAATAAACGGCATCTTTGTGTTTTTGGATTCAATCAAACTGAAAAAATCAAAATTGTAAAAGAAACAGGGCGATATCATTTTTATTTAAATGATCACAAGATTGCAGAATTGACAAAAGGATGGATGTCGACAAGCCTTCAAAAAATATTTCCATTGAATACACAGATGCTGTCTTTCCATGAAAAAGTAAACCAGGAGGAACGGGTGCTGGTTTTTGCCTTGTTGACGGGATTATGGTCAAACAAAAAAAATTAAATAAACGTAGGGTCGATGGAGTAGTTTTTTCCTGGTTTTTGCTTCACCGGCCAAAAATCTTGACAAATCATCTGCCTGCAAAGGATAATCTATACTAAACGAATAGGATTTCCTTCGGGGCTGGGTGAAAATCCCGACCGGCGGTGATGAGGCTGCGCCTCTTAGTCCGTGACCCGTTTTTCATATGGATAACGGTGGATTTGGTGAAATTCCAAAGCCGACAGTGAAAGTCTGGATGGGAGAAGGAAACAGCCCGTTAAAAATTGATTATTTTTAACGTTTATTTAAGTATGAAAAAATTCGCCCCGAGTTGATGCTCGGGGTTTTTTATGTGGAGGTGAATATATGATTGGAGCAGAAAGATATATGGAAATCGCACTTGCCATGGCCAAGGAAACGATAGGCCAGACAAGCCCGAACCCTTCGGTAGGTTGTGTCATTGCAAAGGATGGTGAAATCGTCGGGTTGGGTGCACATCTCAGGGCAGGCACTGAACATGCTGAAATCCATGCGTTGCAGCAAGCAGGAGAAAATGCCAGAGGAGCAGAGTTATTCGTTACATTGGAGCCTTGCTCACACTATGGTAAAACGCCTCCATGTGTCAATGCTATCTTAGAGCACGGTATCAGGAAAGTGTATATTGCCGTCCTTGATCCGAATCCGCTTGTTGCCGGAAGAGGTGCCGCGATACTGGAAGAAGCTGGCGTTGATGTAGATGTAGGAATATTGGAGGAAGAAGCACTTGAGTTGAATAAAATGTTCTTTCACTATATAAAGACAAATAGGCCTTATGTCACCTTGAAATCGGCATTGACCCTTGATGGAAAAATGGCCACTAGTACAGGGGACAGCAAATGGATTACTTCTCAAGAAGCAAGGCTGGATGTCCACCAATACCGCCATAGGCACGATGCCATTTTGATTGGCAGCAATACAGCATTAAAAGACAATCCCCATCTAACCACCAGACTGCCCCATGGTGGAAGGAATCCCATTCGTATAGTTTTAGACTCAAGCTTGAAAATAAGATTGGATGCAAATATCCTTCATGACCACGCTGCAAAAACCATTTTCATTTGTTCAGAGGACGCTCCCCTTGAAAAGGAAAAGGAGCTGGTCGAAATGGGTATGATGGTCAAACGGCTGAAGGAGCCAGCGTCACAGCTCAGTGAAGTACTTGATTGGCTTGGCGAACAAAATATCACATCCCTTTTTGTGGAAGGGGGAAGCGCCATTCATACATCATTTATCGAAGAAGGCTTGTTCCAGGAAATCGTCTTATATGTTGCCCCAAAACTGCTTGGCGGCAAAGGCGCGATTCCATTTATCGGCGGAGAAAGCCCGGAATTGATGGCGCATAGCAAGCCACTTGAATTCGCCAGCGTGGAATTAATCGGCAAAGATATCAAAATTGTAGCTAAGCCATGTTAGAAGGTGATGATAAATGTTTACTGGAATAATTGAAGAAATTGGTGAAGTGAAAAAAATCGAAAAAAATGCACATTCCATGAAATTGGCTATTGCCGCCAATAAAGTATTGGAAGATGCAGCGCTAGGAGACAGCATATCGGTGAATGGCGTTTGCCTGACAGTTACAAAATACACATCAAACGAATTTGAAGTGGATATAATGCCTGAAACTTTCTATCATACTTCGCTGAATGACCTTCAAACTCAATCCAAAGTGAATCTTGAGAGAGCATTGGCTGCAAACGGGAGGTTAGGCGGCCACTTTGTTTCCGGTCATGCGGATTGTACAGGTGAGATCATTCAAAAGCGAGCTGTTGAAAATGCCATATATATAACGATAAAAATTGAGTCGAATTGGATGAAATATATGATGGAAAAAGGATCTGTAGCCATTGATGGCACATCCTTGACCGTTTTTTCAGTAGGGGAGAATGATATTACGATCTCGTTGATCCCACACACCCAGAAGGAAACTGTCATCAATCAAAAAAGACTCGGCCAGCGGGTGAATATCGAATGTGATTTGTTAGCAAAGTACATGGAGCGGCTTTTAACCGCAACCGAAAAGGAAAAGGGCAAAAAGCCGATCACACTTGATCTGCTTGGAGAGGCAGGCTTTTTATAAAGGGCTGTTTTCTAGAGAGTTGATTGGAGCTGAAGGTGCGGGACTCAGGAGGGGTAAGCGGACAAAGTAAGACTTCGAAGCGGACCGAAGAGACTAGGCGGATATTCGAATAAGTTCGGCACGTCCTCTAAAAATGCCAGGCATTTTTCGTGCGACGCACCTCGGAAAGCGAGTACAAGCGGAAATCAACCTTACTCATTCCTTATTATAGAAAAAATTTTACGAAAAGAGCCTGATAAAATTGCTTTTCCTGAATGCATTATAAGCGACGTTGTGTCTGGGAGCACATCATTGTATAACGAGGTGGAAAAAATGTTTCATTCAATAGAAGAGGCAGTCCAGGATTTAAAGAATGGAAAGGTCATCATTGTCGTCGACGATGAAGATCGTGAAAATGAAGGAGATTTCGTAGCCTTGTCTGAGGGCATTACACCAGAAATGGTCAATTTCATGGTCACTGAGGGAAGGGGGCTGCTTTGCGTACCAATTGATGAAAAAAAGGCGAGAGAGCTTTCGCTCAAACCGATGACAGAAAATAATACGGACTCGCATGGGACGGCATTTACAGTTTCTGTAGACCATATCAGTACTACAACCGGAATCAGCGCATTTGAACGGGCTAAGACAATAAGGGAATTGGTCAATGAGCAAAGCGTTCCAGGGGATTTCAAAAAACCCGGACATATTTTCCCTTTGATAGCCAAGGATGGAGGTGTCCTGCGGAGGGCTGGACATACTGAAGCTGCAGTGGATCTTGCCCGTCTGGCAGGAACGAAGCCTTCCGGAGTGATTTGCGAAATTATGAAGGAAAATGGTGAAATGGCAAGGGTTCCAGATCTGGCGAAAATTTCACAAAAACATGGGATCAAGATGATTACCATACAGGATTTAATCGATTATCGAAGAAAAGAAGAAAAATTAATCGTAAGAGAAGCGGAAATCAGCCTTCCTACTGCGTTTGGAAAGTTTAAGGCGTTTGGCTATACAGAACTATTAACCGGAAAAGATCATATCGCACTTGTAAAAGGGAAAATCGCACCGGATGACCCCGTATTGGTGCGGGTGCATTCTGAATGTCTGACAGGCGATGTATTTGGTTCCCATCGCTGTGATTGTGGTCCTCAGCTTTCGGCTGCCTTGACCCAGATTGAGGAAGAAGGAAAAGGAATCTTGCTCTATATGCGTCAAGAAGGAAGAGGTATAGGGTTAATCAATAAATTAAAAGCATATGAACTGCAAGAAAAGGGTCTTGACACGGTGGAAGCCAATCATAAGCTCGGATTTGCAGATGACTTGCGCGACTATGGGATCGGTGCTCAGATTTTGAAAGATTTAGGTGTCAATCAGATAAAACTATTGACCAATAACCCTAGAAAAATTTCAGGGTTGAAAGGGCATGGGCTCCAAATTATTGATCGCGTTCCCATTCAACTGCCGAGCAATGAAAGTAATAAGAACTACTTAAAAACAAAGCACGAAAAACTTGGTCATTTATTTGAATTTTAATCAGAGGAGAGATGAACGGTGAATAATATTTTTGAAGGAAATTTAGTTGGTACGGGATTAAAAGTTGGAATTGTGGTATCACGGTTCAATGAATTTATTACAGGGAAATTGTTAAGTGGGGCTGAAGATGCTCTAAGAAGACACGGAGTTGAAGAGCGTATGATTGATGTTGCATGGGTTCCCGGTGCTTTTGAAATTCCTTTGACAGCAAAAAAACTGGCTGATACAAAAAAATATGATGCAGTGATCACGCTTGGGACTGTCATCCGCGGGGCGACTCCCCATTTTGACTATGTCAGCAACGAAGTGGCAAAGGGAGTTTCAAGTGCAGGAATGAATAGTGGTGTACCTGTTGTATTCGGTGTTTTGACGACGGATACGATCGAGCAGGCAATTGAGCGTGCGGGGACAAAAGCCGGGAATAAAGGCTGGGAAGCTGGAGTGACAGCGATTGAAATGGCAAACTTGTATAAAACAATGCAAGATTGAGGCAAAATTAATCCCTGTGTCATTTCCCAACTCCCATTGGCAAACCGGATGAAATCTGCTAAAATTTTAAGCTGTGGCTTCCCTTTTGAGGGTAAGCGGGTAGGGAGAGGGACAATTTAATAGTAGGTTAGACATGAAGAATTTACTTCATAAACGTTTATTCGATCTTGAACACCATCAAACCACTGTCAAAAAGGAATTAATGGCTGGCCTGGTAGGCTTTTTCACCATTGTTTATATCATCGCCGTCAATTCTTTTATTTTGGCAGAGGCAGGAATTCCGATTGAAGGGGCAGTCTTGGCGACCATTCTTACATCCTTCGCTGGATGCATGGTTATGGGATTTTGGGCAAATGCGCCGATTCTATTGGTGCCTGGCATGGGGATCAACGCACTGTTTACTTATACTCTTGTACAGTCAATGGAGCTTTCTTGGCAGGAAGCATTGGCGGTGGTTTTTGTATCGGGCATCGCATTTACCATTATTTCATTTACGCCATTGACCAAGATGATGAGCAACGCAATTCCCCAGTCGCTAAAAGACTCCATCACCATCGGCTTAGGATTCTTTTTAATGCTGATCGGTCTGGAAAAAGGCGGTATCGTGATTCGGGGGGCAAACTCCATCATATCACTGGGGGATCTGAGTTCCCCAAAGGTATTGGCTACGATTCTGACATTCTTGATTGCCATCATCTTGTTTTTGCGCAATGTAAAAGGGAATTTTCTGTGGAGTATTTTGATTGGAACAGTCATTGCTGCATTATTTGGCATATTGCCGGAAGCTCATTCAATGAGTTTTTCATTATCAGCTTACGGTGATGTATTTGGTGGGATGTCTTTTGACAAATGGACTTCATTTCCATTTTGGGTAGCGGCGTTTTCCATCACGATGGTACTCGTGTTTGAAAACATCGGATTGGTTCATGGGCACACGAAGTTTATGGGCCATCCTGAAAAGTTTGAAAGAGCCTTCCAAGCCAATGGAATATCGGCATTGCTGTCCGGCTTATTAGGTTCGAGTCCGACGGTATCAACAGTGGAGAGCAGCGCTGCGATTGCAGCAGGAGGAAAGACAGGTTTGACATCTGTGACGACAGGCATCCTGTTCCTTACATCCATTCTTTTCATCCCGTATATTAAGCTCATGCCTGATAATGCTGTTGCACCAATTCTTATGCTGATTGGCGGTCTGATGGTGGAAAATCTCCGTTCACTTGATTTCAGTGATTTGACGGAAGCTTTTCCATCCATATTCATCATCGCCATGATTCCCTTCACTTACAGTATCGCTGATGGGATTGCGATCGGTTTTATCCTATATCCGATCCTTAAGCTGTCGATAGGGAAGGCGAAAGAAGTATCGGCTCCCCTATATATCATTGCAGGTTTGTTCTTGATGAATTTTATATTTCATTTTATTCATTAAACAGTAAAAGACTGATCAGAAGCATTTGGCTTTTGATCAGTCTTTTTTTATTTGGCACTATTGATCAGATATTGGTGTTTTCTCAAAGATCGTTGTTTCAAAAGGACATTATGTTAACCATTCCTCATTAGATGTTGATTGGAGAGGGAGGTGCGGCGGGCCAGGTGAAACCCCGCAGCGGAGTGAGGAGATATAAGGAGGATGTTCGATTAAGTTCGGCACGTCGTGTGCCAACATCGAACGACCTCACCTCCAGTGAGGCCCCTCGGAAAGCGAACATCTTTCCTTGGAAATCAAACGCATGCAGATAGTGGCATCCAATATTTCGAAAGGATCAAAAATAATGAAAAAGCATAGACATTCAGCAAAAATTTGGTATTCTTGTCTTATAATGAAATTTTCCTGAATAATTGACATAAATATGCAAAAAACAAGGATATTCGGGATGAAAGGGTGGGAAATATGGAGGTATTTGTTGCGAGGCAGCCGATATTTAATGAAAATGAAGAGACGCTTGCCTATGAGCTTCTTTACCGAAGTAATCATCTGAATGAATTCCCTAAAATTGATGGAGATCAAGCCACAGCGGATGTCATTATTAACAGTTTTCTAAATATTGGAATAGATAGTCTTTCAAATGGGAAACCATGTTTCATTAATTTCACGGAAAATTTGTTGATGTTGAAGGTCCCTACATATTTTCGACCGAGGGAAATTGTCGTTGAGATCCTCGAAAGTGTGATCCCTTCAAAGGAATTGATCCTTATTTGCCAAGAACTTAAATCCCTGGGCTACAAAATTGCCCTTGATGATTTTATGATCGATCATCAGCAGCCAGAACCACATCAATTGGAATTAATGAAATTGGCAGATATTATCAAAGTGGATTTCTTGAATACATCAAAAGAAAAACGGGGAAATATCGAGGTGCTGGCGAAATTGTTCGGCATCGACCTTCTTGCTGAAAAGGTTGAAACAAGAGATGAATTCCAAGAAGCCAAATCAAAAGGATACGTTCTTTTCCAAGGGTATTTCTTCAGTAAGCCGATCATTGTCTCCTCACATGATGTCCCGACTTATTTTCAATCTTATTACAGTGTCATCCAGAATTTATCATTGAATGAACCAAGTATTGATATCATAACACGACTCATTGAACAGGATCTTTCGCTGTCGTATAAACTGCTTCGATTAATCAACTCACCGGCATACAGGCCAAGAAGGAAGATTTCGTCCATCAGACAGGCGATTGTCCTCCTGGGACTGATCGAAATTCAGAAATGGATTTATGTTTTGGCTGTAAGGGAGAGGACATTGAATAAATCAAACCTTTCGGATGAAGTCATTAAAACCTGTCTGACGAGAGCAAAGATGTGTGAACTTATTGCGACTGAACATTTGAAGGATCGAAATTCGCCTTCTTTTTTCCTGGTTGGCATGCTGTCATTGGTCGATACAATTTTATCATTGCCGATGGAGAAAATAGTAGAAGAACTGCCGTTGTTGGATGAAATCGTAGAGGCTTTGAAAGGGGAGGAAAACCAGCTTAGTTTGACGCTCGATCTTGTCATTTCCTTAGAGAGGGCAGAATGGGATGCGATGTATCATTTGTCCCGAAAAATGAACCTCCTTCCAAAGCAATTGTTTGACTATTATACTTTTGCATGCACATGGGCGGAACAACTGTTGAAGGAAGATCAGGTGAGTTTTCATGGAGCGCATTGTTGAAACGTCCTGGTTTCATAGTATCCTATAAAAATCGTTTCGCAGGCCGGATGAACCTCTTTAATTCAACAGCTAATTTTTGCTGAATGGAAGCCTGGGAGACCGCTGCTGATAGATCAGAGGGAATGGGGAAGATCCCAAATTTATTTGATTTCACACGAAGCGGTCCATGAAAGATCGGTTCATGATCTAGAGATTTGATTTCCGTTTCCACTGTCACGATTTTGGTTATGATATTATGTTCGGTGATAGTTTCCACTCCTTTGATGATAAATGAAAATTTAACATCACTTTCTATGTAGCGCATCGAATTTCACCTTTCAATTTTTTTATTATATTATACAAAAAGAAAAAAGGCTGCAAGAAACTTGCACCTTTTTTCTTTTCCCTCAAATGGAATTAGTAAACACCGACGGAATCCCATGCACTGCTTACGGAGGAAGCAGTAGAGGAACCGTATAAATCCTGCGCCGATTGTACCAAGGCTTGTTTTGCATCAGCAAAGGTACTGTTTGGAGTTAAATAAACTGTCAAAGCTCGGTAGTAAACTTGTTCAGATTTTGATAAACCGATGCTTGTGATGGTGTTGTATGCCGCTTTATTCGGAATGCCGCTGTTTGTATGCACCCCGCCCCAATCACCTGCTTGGGTATTCGGCAGGTTCTGGTAGTTGCTCATATTGTCGGGCTGGCCATATTGTGGAGGGTTTGATAAGCTTCGCAAAGCATCCCCGCTGACTCCTGGAGTATAAACGTCTTCACCCATCAGCCAATCACCAGGATCCATGAAGTAGCCAAATACATCCGAGAAGGATTCATTCAAGGCGCCGGATTGATTTTCGTATGCCAAATTAGCGGTTGATTGCGTGACTGCATGGGTAAGTTCATGGCCAACGACATCATTGGCTCCGGAAAGATATGTGAAGGTTGATCCGTCTCCATCACCGTAGATCATTTGGTTTCCGATCCATGCCGCATTGTTATAGTTGCTGCCATAGTGAACTGTGGAAGTGATGTCTGAGCCTTGGTTGTCCCAGCTCACACGGCCGAAATTATTATAATAAAAGTCAAACACTTTTCCTGCATAATAATGTGCATCAACAGCTGCTTTTTCACGTTCACTGGTGAATGCGTTATCGGTTTCTGTAATATAATAGCCTGGCAGTGAAGAATCTCCACCGTTGTAATTGTCCAGTGTTTGAATGACGCCGTTCATAGGTTTGGAGATATCATATAAATAATAAGTGCTGTTGTAATAATACGTATTTACCGATTTTGTATCTCCAAGTACACCAGTACCTGAACCTGTTGCCCCATCCACTTCATTAGTTGCTTTCAATACCTGTCCATTTTCAGCATTGACCCAAATCTGCCAGTTTGCTGGATACGGATTTGCGAATTGAAGCTGTACATGGTAAGCCAATGTATACTGGTCTTTGTCATTGAATACAACCAAATCCGATTTTTCTGTCAGCTGATTCTTTTCTCCTTTTGGAGTCTGGAATTTTTTATCGGCAATGGAACGGTCAACGTTGATATGGGACCATGCTGCTTGAATGGCGTCCTTCTTGGAAAGTTTCTTGGTCTCCTTGATTTTGGACGGAGCATTTGAATGAAGCTCACCATTCACGGCTACAACATTTCCCTCCTTATCTGTATGCACAACCACTCTTGATTCATCAATCGGAACATTTTGGATGACGGGTACATACGTGAAGTGGGTCATACCCAGCTTGTCCGTTTCTTTTTTAACGAACTTTAATTTTGATTGGTCATCGAGCTTGAATAAATCTTTTCTATCCTTGAAAAAATTTCTTACATCCTTTTCGCTTTTTACTTTTGTAGAACTTAAATGGCCCCTTGCAAAAGAAGGTATCTTTTGTGAAGATTCCTCATTCCAGTTCACTTTTACATCTGCTTTCACATTTGCGGCAGGATCCTTTACCTGGGCTGAAGCCACCCCGTTTGCTGAAAAGATTCCTGCAGATAATGCAACGACACTTGCCACTGACATCCATTTGTTTTTTAATGTCATTATGTATCCCTCCTCTACACGAGAAAGGATAACACAAAATTCAGATAATTCTTTATAATTATAAGAATAATTCTTATAGTTATAATGGGTTTTATAGAATTGTGGGGAGTTTGGATTTTCCTTAATCTTATCTGTCTAATGTTGAGGCTCTTTTCTCAAACCAGTGACAGAATTGGCTTATGACCTCGAGCCCCTAAGACCTGGAGCTAGACAGGTGAGACCCCGCAGTGAAGCGAGGAGTTATTAGGCGGATGTTCGATTAAGTTCGGCACGTCGTGTGCCAACCTCGAACGACCTCACTTTGTGTGAGGCACTCGGAAAGCGAGCATCCTGCAGCGGAAATGAACCTTACACAACCTTTAATGAATAGGAACAAACTTTATGAAAAGGGCGTTTGTTAAAAATAACTCACCAATGGTGATGCAAAGTTGATTTCTACGGAATGATGCCCGGTTTCAGATGGGCGGACAAAGAAAGAAAATATTTAAAAAAACAAGCGTAGGGAAAATAGCTATAAAAATGAGCATATTTAGACGGAAATATTGAAATAAAGGGTGTCTTGTGGCAATCTTATAAGAAAAAGAATAGTTTGATATTGTAGCGAATTTGGAGGTTTTAAAGATGGAAATCCAACTTACGAAATGTCATGGTTCCGGAAATGACTTTCTATTAATAGACGAAATGGCCAACTCATATTCTTTTGGTGAAAAGGATCGCCAAAATTTAGCGATTGCCCTGTGCGATCGTCAAGAGGGGCTTGGAGCAGATGGAATTCTATTTGTCTTGAAGAGCCATCATGCAGATGCAAAAATGAGGGTATTCAATTCAGATGGATCAGAAGCATCTATGTGCGGGAATGGTTTGCGGTGCGTAGGTAGGTACGTATGTGAATCGTTGGGAAAAGAAGAAATATTGGTTGAGACGATGAAAGCGGACTTGCTTGTACAAAAAACGTCAGATATTTTTGATGGGATCCCTGCGTATAGTGTGGAAATATCACCTGTGCTTTTTGATTTAACGAAGCTCCCGATGAGGCTTGACCAAGAGAGACTTTTCAATGAACGGGTAGAGGTTCTTTCCGATCATTTGGCGTTTACAGCTGTGGCAGTGCCAAATCCACATCTTATCAGCTTTGTCGATCGAGACATCATCAGATCGAATGAACAAAAGTCGATAGCAGAATTTGTGAATGGTCCAAACAGCCTATTCCCAGATGGTGTAAACGTAAGTTTTGTCCTTCCGTTAGGAAAGGGAAAATTATATGTCAGAACCTATGAGAGAGGAGTAGGCTTCACCAATGCGTGCGGTACTGCGATGTCTGCTTCTACACTGGTTTCGGCTATGATGGAAATAAATGATCTTGAAGAAAAGGTAGAAGTCTATAATAATGGCGGAAAAGTTCATTGTGTTGTAAAGCGCAGCGAGCAGGATGATTCCTATACCATCTTCCTTATCGGCAATGCGACATATTTATATTCTGCAGATATCAAGGTGGACGAGAAGAACCCAGAGAAATTTACGATGCTGAAAAAAAATGAGTTTGATGAGCAGCAACAATATGACATATTAAGCGCGGCTGTAAAAGAATATTTAGAAAAGGAAATATTTTTTAGTTCAGCAAAATAAAAATCAGCGGCTGTCCGGCGGACAGCCGCTATTTATTTTCTTTTAAATATTTTACTATCGGAGCAAATGGCTGCCGATCCTTGCTTTCGTGATAAGTAGAAAAAGGACAACCTCTCTTGTTCAGTCTTTCAAGCACTGTCTCAGTTGTAAAAGTTTCGATCATTAATCCACTTTTGATCTCGTCCCAAAAGAGTGGGGCGGCTACAAGTGCATCTTCATTGCCGCGCATGGAATAGGGGGCGATGATCGTCTTTCCCTGGGCATGCTGGATATAGTCAAAATAAAGCCGATTTCCCCTGTTTTTTTTCAACCTTTCCACCGTGAAAAGATCTGGGGATTGGCTGACGAGGTAATGGGCAATGAATTCAGTGAAAAGCCTTGTATCACTCCATGAATATATATTTTCGGGAAGGGGCAAATAAACTTGCAATCCTTTGTTCCCGGATGTTTTGACAAAGCTGATCAAGTTCATCGAATCAAACAAAATTTTCAACTGTTGCGCTGCTGCGACGGCCATATGAAAATGGTTCCTGTCTGGCGGATCCAGATCAAAGACGATTTCACTGACAAATGGGCTCCCCGCCTTCTGAAAAGGAACATGGAATTCAATGGCAAGCTGGTTTCCAAGCCAGATCAATGCATCTAAATGATTGCAGAGGATATAATCAATTTCATCCTCTTGATATGTTTCAATGTATGAAGGGGCATACTCCGGACAATTTTTTTGGAAAAATGAATCACCAAACATCCCATGTGGCAGGCGGATGACGGTCAAAAGCCGATCCTTCAGAAAAGGCAGCAGGTGTGGAGCAATTCTCCGCAAGTAGCTTACATATTCCAATTTATTAATGAACGGGTCTTTCCACAACGGTTTATCCAAATGCGTCAATTCCACTTTTTTAGGGAATGCAAAGCTGTCGATCCTGAATTTTTCATATGTACATTCAGAAACCGAAGCATTGAAAAGAAACTCCTTGAACCGCGGTTCCCTTAATCGGCCTTCGTATAACTCTAAATATTGCAGTTGAATACAAATGCCGGGAGGAACTTCTATATAATCACCTGTTTGTGTGCCATTTTGGATGATTGTTTGGATAAGTACTTTTTTGTCCATCGGATTCAATCCTGATAAGAATTGACCAATTGAGAAAATGTCTCCATCCCGGAAGACTGCAACATCAAAATATCCATTATTCTTGTTGTACCCAACAATGAAACACGAAGCTTCTTTCCAATTTTTTATTTTGATCCATGCATCTGTTCGTTTTCCGGGGGACCATATACTATTTTTGTTTTTGGCTACGACCCCTTCACTATGATTCAGGAAGACTTCCTTCCAAACATCCTGAAATGAACGAAAGCTATTCACCATTTGCATCAAACGCTGAGGATCATGACAAGGCGAGAGAGAGAATTCCGATTCTTTTAAAAATTTCTCTAATCGATCTTTGCGTATGGAATAGGGGGTTTTCATATACGTTTTTCCCCCAAGCTCCAATAGGTCGAAAACAAGATAGGTGCATGGCCTTTTTCCTGCTGCATCTTTTATGTCCTTTTGGGATCTCATTCTCCCTCGGACCTGAAGGCCGTTGAAATTAGACTTATATGGATTTTCAAGCAGGGTCAATTCACCATCCAGTTTAAGAGGGAAGCAGCCTTCGATTCGTTCGAGGTTTTGCAATAGATATTCTTTGATTTCTGGAAACTGTGGAAGTAGGTCCTTTTCATTTCTGCTCCATAAATGGATCTCTTCATGATCCCATTCCAGAATTGCCCGGAAACCGTCATATTTTACTTCGAACATCCATTCCCCGATAGGAGGAATATCCATTTTAAGTTTCGGCAGCATCGGCTTCATCACAATCACCTCATTATAAGTATTGCCAACGTGTAGAAGACTATTTCCAAAAGTTATCCTGCATGATATCACGTAATCTTGCCCCAAATTAAAATATGGCCTATACGCTATTTTAATAAGAAAATATTTGCATTTTCATCCATTTCCACCCTTTGACAAAAGCAACAAACTTTACTTTTTGAGAAACACAATTACAAAAACAAGAAATGAGGCATAAACATGCATACGATCTGGAAAGGAAGCATAAGTTTTGGGCTTGTAAATATCCCGATTAAACTTCATGCTGCAACCGAAGACAAAGACATAAAGTTGAGGTCGCTCCACAAAAAATGCCACACACCGATAAAATATGAAAAAATCTGTCCGGTATGTGATGAAGAGTTATCAATGGAGGACATTGTAAAAGGATATGAAGTGACAAAAGGGAAATTCATTGTCCTGGAAGACGAAGAAATGAAGGAATTAAAGAACGCTGCAGAGGAAAAATCGGTTGAAATAGTCGATTTTATTAAATTAAACGAAATTGACCCTATTTATTTCAATAGAAGCTATTATATGTCGCCAAACGAGACAGGAGTGAAGGCGTACTCTTTGTTGAGGGAAGCCCTGATGGAATCCGGAAAAGCGGGCATTGCTAAAATTGTAATGCGGTCAAAGGAGCAGCTAGCGGTCATACGCGTTTATGAAAATACCCTATTGATGGAAACGATCCATTACCCTGATGAGGTCAGAAGTGTGGAGGACGTACCAAGCGTCCCGAAGGAGCATGAGGTTTCAAAAAAAGAACTTGATACAGCGATATTGCTGATTGATCAGCTTACGACTGCATTTGAACCGGAAAAATACCATGATGATTATCGATCTAAGTTAATGGATCTCATCGAATCGAAACAGACAGGCAAAGAAGTGGTGACACCAAAGCCGAAAGAAGAAAAAACAAATGTCACTGATTTAATGAGTGCACTGCAGGCGTCCATTGATCAAACAAAACCAAAACCGGGCAAAAAAACAACATCAAAAAAGAAAGCTACAAGAAAAAGAAAAAAAGCCGAAACATCTTAATGGGTTTATCAGTTATATCAATGGTGGTATGAATAAATATGGATGGTCCTAATATCCGGACGATTATTACACTACAGGAATTGCAGGTGTCCTTTGAAATGACCAAAAACCGGATAGCTATTTTTAAATTTCTGATTGTCCTCGGGATGATTTCTTTCTTCACATGGGGATTTTTTGAAATAGCAGACGATTATCAAGATCAGGAAATAAGGCATTTTGATTCAATCATTATTGAAGGTATACAAAACCATGTATCACCATTTTGGACGCATATAATGCTCGGAGTAACTCTTTTAGGTTCAGTAAAATGGATTGTGATCTTAACCAGTATGACAGTCATGTTATTATTTCTCTTCAAGCATAGGCTTTTAGCAGTGTACGTTGCAGTTTCCATTTCATGCGGAGGGTTATTCAACTGGCTGCTTAAATGGATATTCAAAAGGGAACGGCCGGATATCGAGCCGATTATTCAAGAACAGGGTTACAGTTTTCCCAGTGGGCATTCGATGGGTTCGTTTATTTTCTACGGGACATTGGCCTTTATTTTATTCAAGCTTTATAAGCAAAAATGGGCAAAGATATTTGGCGCGCTGTTAGCCATTTTCCTTGTTTTTTTCATCGGGATCAGCCGAATCTATCTAGGTGTGCATTATCCGAGTGATATTGTAGGCGGGTTCACTGCCGGGGCTGCATGGACAACGATCAGCATTATTACTTATCACTTTTTGGATATCCGCAGAAAACGGCTTGAATAGCTGTCTGGCTAATTTTTAAAAAACACTGTTGACAAATGGGCGGTATTGGGCTATGATTAGGTAATCATTATGTGAAAATGGAATTGAAGCCATCAATTAAATGAGAAGCTGATATTTTAAATTACTTCTCATTAATAAAGATGGTTTTTTGTTGTTTCAAATAATGATGACAACTCTTTAGGGGGACTTGAAATGAATACATGCAAATGGACTGTTGGAGTCGATGCTGCTATTCATTTGGAATAGGGATAAAAGTAAGCTTTTTTATATTTAGACTTCTTAGGATGAATTCACTTCTCACGGAATTTTTCCTATATCTACAGAAGCATCGCAATACTCCTCACATTCTACTCTAAAACGTATTTCAACAATTTTCTATTTACTCAGAAGCATATTAATCGGTTAAACGGGTATTAAGGGTGTATAAGATACCTGATTCACACTGGCACGGTCTAGGAGCCGTAAGGATGAAAGAGAGGTAGGGCTTTCGTTGTTTTAGGTATTGAATCGATCGATGCACCTTGGTTAGAAGGATACGGATTGTACCTCTAAAATTTAGCATTTTCACAAAATGAATAAAATAAATTCAGCAGGGCATCGCAGGATCGCGATGCCCTGCATCAATGTGTGCCCGGCATGGGTGATAACTCGGTGGTGAAAGTCCACTACAGACTTGGCAGTAG